>JAUXCI010000133.1 GCA_030618945.1 Flavobacteriaceae bacterium | reverse complement strand
TACAAATAATTACCAAACAAACACATGTGAAATATTAGTAAATATTATTATTTAAATATGATTACCTATAAATAAAGGAATTATGGAAGGTTTATTACCTTTTGATGATAGTTTGTTTTGTTCTATTACTTCCCGATACAGAAATTAGCAAAAATATTACCCAACAAATCATCATTGGTAATCTCACCCGTTATTTCTCCCAAATGAAAAAGTGCCTGACGAATATCAATGGCCATAAGGTCTGAGGAAATGTTTTCATCCATACCTTTCTGTACCTCATTAAGGGCTTCAAAGGCTTTGGTTAGGGCTTCAAAGTGCCTTGAATTGCTAACCACGGTTTGTTGATTAGTCAAAGAACCTGTGTTAACCAATTGGGTAAGGTGGCTTAGCAATGCTTCCAGGCCGGTTTTGTGTTTGGCCGAGATTAGGATGCAGTTGGGCTGGATTGCTCTTAGTTTTTCAAGCTGCTTATCGCTCAATGCGTCTGCTTTATTGAGCAAAGTCAATATTTTTTTCTGAGGATATTTTTCCTGGAGCTCCTGATCTTCTTTAGATAAGTTGGTTAGGTCCAGTTTTTTACTCGCATCTATCAAATGAAGTACAAGTTGCGCTTTTTCAATATTTTCAAAGGTCTTTTGTATACCAATATTTTCAACAACATCCTTGGTTTCACGAATTCCGGCAGTATCAATAAAACGATAGGTGACCCCCTGTAATACGATTTCATCTTCTATGGCATCACGGGTAGTACCTGCAATTTCTGATACGATGGCTTTATCTTCATTGAGTAAGGTATTCAATAGTGTTGATTTACCCACATTGGGTTCACCCACTATGGCTACAGGAATACCGCTTTTTAATACATTGCCCAAAGCAAAAGAATCGATCAGCCGTTTGATCACATTTTTTATTTTTGAGACCAGTACCTGGAATTCAGTTCTGTCAGCAAACTCAACGTCTTCTTCCGAGAAATCCAGTTCCAGTTCTATCAAGGACGCAAAATTTAAAAGTTCCGTTCGTAAAGCCGCTATTTCATTAGAAAATCCGCCTCGCATTTGTTGCATGGCTATACTGTGAGAGGCCTGGGAGTCAGAAGCAATTACATCGGCTACAGCCTCCGCCTGGCTTAAATCCATTTTGCCGTTTAAAAATGCCCTCAAAGTAAATTCACCTGCTTCGGCATGCCTTGCGCCATGCTTTAAAAACAATTGTAAAATCTCCTGTTGTATATAAACTGAACCATGGCAGGATATTTCCACTACGTTTTCACCCGTATAGGAGTGAGGCGTCTTAAAAACAGTTACCAACACCTCATCGATGACTCGTTTCTCATCCATTATATGACCTAAATGCACAGTGTGGGAGGCTACTGAATTTAAAGTTTTGCCTTTTGCCCTGGCTTTGAAATAAGCATCGGCCAGGTCAATAACGCCTTCACCCGACAATCTGATCACAGCTATTGCACCAAGCCCATAAGGCGTGGCCAGCGCAATAATACTGTCTTGTGAGATGCCTGAATTTGCTTGCATAAATGGGTCTTTTTAAAACATTTTGACAAAGGTACATACATTTCAGGTGAAATGCCTGTAACAAATATAAAGGCTTAACGTCCTATCAAAAAACATTTACATGAGAGAAGACAGACAAACCCTGATGTTAGCCCATTTAAGTCAATTACTTGACCTCGTAACCGGCTTCGGAGGTTTTATAGTTCCTTTGATAATTTGGCTTTCCAAAAAAGAAGAGATTTATGATATGGATGAACAAGGGAAAGGTATTATCAACTTTCAGTTGAGCATGTTTTTATACGCTTTGATCTGTTTGCCTTTGATTTTATTGGTAGGCTTGGGGGTCATTGGTTTGATAGGTATAGGTATCCTTTGTGTAGTTTTTCCAGTCATTAACGCCATAAAAGTTAATAATGGTGACGCACCTCATTATCCTTTAAGCATCGAATTTATTAAATAAGAATTTTATCCGTGAACTTTGGCAGAGGTACCTCTGTTTTTCATGAATTCTGCTTCATAAGCCAAAAGGCCTTCCCATTTTTCGTCTACGATTTTCCTGTCCTGATATTGACGCGCAAAGCCCAAAAAAACGGTGTAATGGTTGGCTTCAGACACCATCAATTCCTGATAAAAATCTGAAAGTGCCTTGTCTTCAATGTTTTCTGAGAAAACCTTAAAGCGTTCGCAACTTCTGGCCTCGATAAGGGCGGCAATGAGCAGGCGCTGTATAAGTGCATCCGTACGATCCTTGGTTTTAACAAAATAGGAATGCAGGTGCTTGGCATAGTCATTCTTTTGCTCTCTTCCCAATACCATACCTCTTTCTACCATAAATTCATGCACCATTTTAAAATGCTCCATTTCTTCTATGGCGATATCGCTCATGGCGCTTACCAGTTCTGTTTCTTCAGAATAATTAATGATGATGGAAACAGCGTTGGAAGCTGCTTTTTGTTCTGCGAAAGCATGATCAGTAAGTACCTGTTGCAAACCAGCTTTGGCTATCTCTACCCAGGAAGTTCCCGTTTCAAATTTAAGTCCTAACATGCATTTTGTTTTAAAAATAGTTAACCCTAATTACAATAGCAAATTTAAAGTTTATATTCCACATGAATTATTTTTGGTGCCTTGATATTATTAAAAAAAAGTCTATTTTAGAGAAAATATTACAATTTGAAAAAACTTGAACGCAGTTTAAATTTGACAACGGTTATTGCCATTAGTATTGGCGGGATGCTGGGTAGTGGAATTTTCGTGTTACCGGGAATTGCTGCTGCAAAAACCGGTTCATCCATATGGCTGGCTTATTTGCTGGCCGCTATTTGCATATTACCTGCAGCCTTGTCACAGTCGGAACTGTCTACGGCTATGCCTTCAACAGGTGGAGCCTATTTGTATATTGAAAGGGCTTTCGGACCCATATTCGGAACCATAGCGGGCTTAGGATTGTGGCTGTCATTATTGCTAAAAAGCTCTTTTGCCCTTGTTGGATTTGGAGCCTATTTATCTGTATTAGGCAATGTGCCAAATGATTATACTAGATACATTTCAATTTTCTTCCTCCTGATTATTTTGTTTCTGAATATTTACGGTGTCAAGAAGGTGGGGAAAGTACAAATAGTCGTGGTAAGTATCAGTTTGATTACCTTGATCGTATTATTTGTTTTTGGCTTGCCTAAAGTTGATCCGGTACTGCTGGATCCTTTTTATAGTAAGGGAGGTATGGGCTTGATTTCAACAGTAGCCTTTGTGTATATTTCTTATGCCGGTGTTACTAAAGTTGCAGCCATTGCTGGTGAGATCAAAAACCCGAGTAAAAACTTACCCAGGGCCATTATTCTGTCTTTGTTTATCATGACCGTGATTTATGTATTGATAGCTTTTACGCTGGTTGGGAATATCCCGATATCAACTTTGGCCACCGATATCAAACCAATTTACAGTCTGGCTGAAAGTATTGGGGGTTCTTATGTTGGTTATTTAGTGGCTGTTGTTGCTGTGATCACCCTTATTTCTATGGCCAATTCGGGCGTTTTGGCGGCATCAAGATTCCCTTTTGCCATGGCAATTGATAAATTACTTCCTGAATTTATGGGAAAGATCCATGTGAAATATTTAACCCCGGTAGCGTCAATTGTGCTAACCGGAATTACGATGACCCTTGTCATTTTGTTTTTGGATGTGGAAAAAATAGCCAAATTAGCCTCGGCTTTTATGGTTATGATGTTTATATCAGTAAACCTTTGTGTGGTTATCCTTAGAGAGACTTCGGCTCAGTGGTATAATCCAGCCTATAAGTCTCCTTTATACCCCTATGTCCAAATATTTGGTATTATTTCAGGCATTATTCTCCTGATCTTATTAGGCTTTATACCTATGTTAGCCATATTGACAATTATGCTTATTGGTTTTGTGATCTACTTTTATGTTGGAAAGAAAACAGCCAGAACAGGAATTCTTAGAAAATACGGGCATCGGCCGGCCTTGTTCCTTCTATATAAAAAGCACAGAAGTGAATTGACCGAATCCATTGAGCCTGTTAAAATCCAGGATACCTCACTTGACGGTAAGATTGCTTCGGATGCGGGAGTTGTAATTCCGCTTCTTGGAAATGAAAAGTCACCTGAAATGCTGGTGGAAATTGGGGCTGCGCTCAATAGAAAAGAAATAACTCAAGCAGTGCATATAACTGAAGTGCCAAACCAAACTTTTTTGGATGCTGTAATGGAAGAGAATCCAACCATCCATTCTCTGGCCCGACGTTTTGGAGGTCTGGCCAAAGCGCGAAAAGCAAAAATAGATTTTGAGTCAGTAGTTACGCATGATCTTCATGAAACCATTAGGGAATTAAGCGAACAGACCCACTGTGATTGGATGGTTATGGGCTGGGATGCAAGAGCCCATAAAGGAATCATGGTACGTAACCCGATCGGGTGGTTTGTGACCCACGTGAATTCAGATTTTGCCTTGTTTAGGGATAATGGGGTACGCCATATCTCTAAAGTTGTAATGGCTTTAAGGCCGGGGAGGAGGGATAAGAACTTTGTGGCTATTGCCGATAGAATTTGCACTTTTTACAAGGCTTCCCTAACTTTAATGCACGTAGTACCCGTAACTACAAGCCTGGATGAGATTAAAGAAATAACAATAGCATCAGAGAAATTACTCCTTAAGGCTAGTTGCGAATCGTTCGTTGAAGTGCGCCACTCAAATTACCCTATCGAAACCATTACCGAGGTGTCTGCAGAATTTGACCTGTTGATTATTGGTACGCCTGATAAAGGTAACTGGCAAAACGTATTATTAGGTCAAAACAAGGATAAATTTGCTGATCACTCTGTTTGTTCCGTATTGCGACTTACCGTAAAAAGTTAGGTTTTAAAGTTCCAGGTTAAAGGTTTTCCTCAATAGGGAAATGGCTTTATTTTTTTCTTTGAGCAATTCATATTTTTCCTGTGGGGTATAAGCAAACCTTTTGCTGGTGCCTTCTTTAATATGAATTTCAAAATCCAGGCTGTAATTGTTCAAGGCTTGTCTGAGATGCCTCAAGACTTTTGGTTTTACCTTTAACAGCTCCACCTTCATCATTTCATTGGGATAAGTGAGTTGAATAAGATGCCCTTTTAAAGTTGGAGCATCGGCTTTTAAGATGGAAGCCAGAATTTTTTCACCTTTGTCGCGCAATTCTTCTACATAAGAAGTCCATACCCTGATAAAGGTTTCCTGGGTGAACGGATCATTGGGGAGATCCTGCCGATCTACTGTATTTTCTTTTTTATTTCTATGTTTTTCCTCTGCTTCTTTGTCGCGTTTTAAGCTGGACAATGACAAGGCCGATCTTTTGCGTTCTGTAGGTTGAATATTAAGGGGTTTGGGCTTCTGTACTTCAACTCTGGAAACAGGCTTACTTTTCTCAGCGCCCGAAGGTACTGTTTTGATTTCAACAGTATCCTTTAATTCGGGTTGTACAGATGGCATGGGAGCCTGAATAATTGTTGCCGGATCTGACGTTTTGTCAACAGGAATGGTCGTTAAAAAATGAAAGGAAGGAACTATGAACCTTTTAGATTTTTTTTTTGCCATCAAAAGTGATGGAGGCAATTTTCATTAAAGACAGCTCGACTAACAGTCGCTGATTTTTACTCAGCTTATAATTCAGATCGCAGTCATTCGCCAGGTCGATAGCCCGCATCAGAAATCGAAGATCAGCCCGTTTTGACTGCTCTAGATACTGCTTTTTGGCGAGGTGCCCAACTTCAAGAAGCTCAATTGTTGCTGGATCTTTAGCCACCAGCAAGTCTCTAAAGTGTGAGGCCAGACCATTGATAAAATGATGCCCTTCAAAACCCTTTGTCATGATATTGTTAAGTGATATAAGAATCTGAGGTATGTTATTGTCTAAAAGAAGGTCGGTAACCTGAAAATATTCGTCGTGATCCAGCACATTTAAATTCTCTGAAACCGCTTTACGGGTTAAAGTGTTGCCTGAGTAACTTACTACACGGTCAAAAATAGATAAGGCGTCTCTCAATGCCCCGTCAGCTTTTAGCGCTATGATGTGTAAGGCATCGTCATCAGCCTCTATTTTTTCATCCTTAGCGATAAAGTGTAAGTAATTTTTTATATCCATAACCCCAATGCGTTTGAAGTCAAAAATTTGACACCGCGATAAGATGGTAGGTATTATTTTATGTTTTTCTGTCGTAGCCAGAATAAAGATAGCATGGGCAGGAGGTTCTTCCAAAGTTTTTAAAAAGGCGTTAAAGGCCGATTGCGACAACATGTGTACCTCATCAATGATATATACTTTGAACTTCCCGGTTTGTGGAGGGATTCTTACCTGATCATTCAGCGTCCTGATGTCTTCAACAGAGTTGTTGGAGGCAGCATCCAATTCGAAGATATTAAAGGAGAAATCTTCTTCTCCTTCGTTATGGTCCATACTTTCCTCATTGATCCTTTTGGCGAGAATTCTTGCACAAGTAGTCTTTCCGACTCCTCTTGGTCCGGTAAACAACAAGGCCTGTGCCAGATGATTATTTTTTATAGCATTTTCCAGCGTGTTCGTAATGGCTTGTTGGCCAACGACATCACCAAATACCTGTGGTCGGTATTTTCGAGCTGATACTATAAAATGTTCCATGTGTTAAATAATGTAGTGAGCAAATGTATGAATTACCCTAGGCATTTACAACTAAAAAGAGAAGCAATGACATATAGCCTGGCAGCGAGGTTTTTAGTTTTGATTCAGCCCGTTCAGGTATAAATTTTATCGTATAAATGTTTGTATTTTTTCAAGATTGCTTCTCTTTTGGG
>JAUXCI010000261.1 GCA_030618945.1 Flavobacteriaceae bacterium | reverse complement strand
CTTAGTACTTAACACTTAGTACTTAAAAATTATACAATGAAGATATCATATAATTGGTTAAAAGAGTTTTTAAGCATTGATCTCGAAGCAGAGAAAGTAGCGGAGATATTGACTGATTTAGGATTGGAAGTTGAAGGAATTGAGACTTTTGAATCTGTCAAAGGGAGTCTTGAAGGTGTGGTTGTAGGTAAAGTACTAAAATGTGAGCAACACAGCAACGCGGATAGATTGAAAGTTACTGAGGTGGATCTTGGTAATGATCAAGTGGTACAGATAGTTTGTGGTGCCCCCAATGTGGCTGAAGGTCAGAAAGTACCGGTGGCAACAATTGGTACTGTGCTTTATGCTGATGACGGAGAAAGTTTTAAGATTAAAAAAGGCAAAATACGCGGCGAAGAAAGCCATGGTATGATCTGTGCGGAAGATGAACTGGGATTAGGTAAAAGCCATGACGGTATCATGGTATTGCCAAAAGATACCGTAGTAGGTACTCCAGCTTCAGAAATTTTTGACTTTTATACCGATAAGGTATTTGAAATTGGCTTGACACCAAACAGAGCTGATGCCATGAGTCATTTAGGTGTGGCAAGAGATTTGTACGCGGGTCTGTTGCAGATGGAAGAATTACAATTGAAAATGAATACACCATCTGTAAGTGATTTTCACGTTGATGAGCGCACTTTTAGTGTAAAAGTAGACGTGGAGGATTACAAACAGGTTCCTCGCTATGCAGGTATTACAATTACTGATATCAAAATTGAAGAGTCGCCAAAATGGCTGCAAAATAAGTTGAAGGCCATCGGTCTAAGCCCGAGAAATAATGTTGTTGATATTACCAATTTTATTCTTCATGGCTTAGGACAGCCCTTACATGCATTTGATGCTGATAAAATTAAGGGAGATAAGGTTTTGGTAAAGAATTTACCCACAGGAACTATTTTTGTTGGCCTAGACGGGGTAGAAAGAGAAATGCATAAGGACGATATCATGATTTGTGATGGCGAGAATAACCCCATGTGTATTGCTGGGATATATGGAGGCTTGAAATCGGGTGTTAGCGAAACTACGACTTCTATCTTTTTGGAAAGCGCTTATTTTAATCCTGTTTCTATAAGAAAATCGGCCAAACGTCATGGTTTGAATACCGATGCTTCTTTTAGATTTGAAAGAGGGATCAATCCTAATGCCGTGGCTTACGCCTTAAAACGTGCTGCCATTTGGATCGCAGAGATTGCCAATGGAAAGATTGTTTCGGATGTCATCGATATATACCCTAATAAAATAGAAGATTTTCAGGTTAATTTCTCATATGAAAAGGCCGATAGGCTCATTGGAGAAAAGATACCTCACGATACCATTAAAGATATTCTTGCCTCTTTAGATATCAAGATCAATCATCAAACAGAATCTGGATTGGGATTGACCATTCCGGCATACAGAGTAGACGTGACCAGAGAAGCAGATATCGTTGAAGAGATATTAAGGGTATATGGCTATAATAACATAGAATTACCTGAAAAGATAAAGACTTCAGTTTCGAGCTCTGAAAAATGGAGCCGTGAAAAAATTGAAAATGTGTCATCTGATTTTCTTGTGTCTAATGGCCTGTTTGAAGCCATGAGTAATTCCTTGACTAAACCTGAATACGGGGCATCAATTGATAGCATAAACGATGATACCAGGGTTGAAATTCTTAATCCACTCAGCAGCGATTTAGCCGTCATGCGACAAACGATGGTCTTTGGGCTTTTGGAATCTGTAGCTTACAACCTGAATAGAAAGAACAATAATTTAAAAATGTTTGAATTTGGTAACGCCTATAATAAATATGAAAAAGGTTTTGTTGAAGACAAACATCTGTCCTTGGTACTTACAGGGAATAGGGTGGCTAAGCAATGGAATCAAGAAGATAGAGTCTCAGAGTTCTTCTATTTCAAGGGTTTGATCAAATCCTTGCTGGAAAGACTGGGAATAAGTGGATTGAAATATACTAAAACCAATAATGACATATTCTCAGAAGGGATAAGCTTAAAGCATGGAAAGACCAAAATCGTTGAGTTTGGAGTGGTCAAAGCTTCTATCCTTAAATCTTTTGGCATCAAGCAAGAGGTTTTATATGCTGATTTTGATTGGAATAATGTCATCGCCAATGCAGGAAAGAAAACCATCAAAATCACTGAATTACCAAAGTATCCTGAAGTTAAAAGAGACTTGGCTTTGTTGTTGGATGAAAATGTGGAGTTTATTGACCTTTATAATTTCGCTTTCCAGAGTGAAAGAAAATTCTTGAAGAATGTTGACCTTTTTGACGTTTATGTTGGGGATAAGTTACCTGAGGGAAAAAAATCTTATGCATTGAGTTTTATTTTACAGGATGAAAACAAAACTTTGAATGACAAGCAAATTGAAAAGATCATGAGCAAATTACAACAAGGTTTTGCAAAGGAATTTGCGGCTGAATTGAGATAGGGCTTATTGAAAATCACACGGAGATTTATGAGCGCTCCAAATATATAAAGTATTAATTCCTTTCAAAATGTATAAATCAGTAATTCGAAGGATTCTTTTCTGGTTTGACCCAGAAGTGATTCATCATTTCACTTTTTCCACGATCAAAATTTTGATGAGAATCCCTGGGGTTCCTCAGATAAGCCGGCGTATTTTTACGATAAAAAAAACTGGCCTGGAAAGAGAGTTATTTGGCTTAAAATTTAAAAACCCTGTTGGATTGGCCGCCGGTTTTGATAAAAATGCAGTGCTTTTTGATGAATTGGGCAATTATGGTTTTGGCTTTGTTGAGGTGGGTACGGTTACCCCAAAACCACAACCAGGAAATCCCAAAAAGCGTATTTTTAGGCTGAGGGAAGACGAAGCTTTGGTAAACAGAATGGGCTTTAATAATGACGGAGCTGACGCTGTAGTTGAAAGACTGCGCAAAAGAAAAACAGACATAATCATTGGAGGAAATATAGGCAAGAATAAACTCACGCCCAATGAAAATGCCATCGATGATTATATGATTTGCTTTGAGAAATTATTTGAGGTGGTTGATTATTTCGTCGTTAATGTGAGTTCTCCCAACACCCCTAATCTAAGAGCCTTACAAGATAAAGAGCCACTTACTGAATTATTGAGAACGCTACAGACTGAGAATGAAAAAAAGACCTCGCCCAAACCTATCCTTTTAAAAATAGCGCCTGATTTAACTGATAGTCAATTGATGGATATCATTGATATTGTCAATACCACCAAAATTGCAGGTGTTATAGCCACGAACACAACTATTTCAAGAGAAGGACTTCAATCTGAGCATCAGAAGGAAGCAGGCGGGCTTAGCGGTAAGCCTGTAAGAGAAAGGGCTACTGAAGTGATTCGGTTTTTGGCTGAGAAATCAGGTAAATCCTTTCCAATTATTGGAGTAGGGGGTATTCATTCTGCGGATGATGCCAAAGAGAAACTGGCAGCAGGAGCTGATTTGATTCAATTGTATACAGGGTTTATCTACGAAGGGCCAGGCTTGGTTAAAAGGATTAATGAAGGTTTGTAAAGTTGAAAGTTTGTAATTTGAATTTATTCAACATTCAAGCAATCATGCAATCACGCATTCAAGCATTTCCAATTGTAGCATTGTAGCATTTCCAATTGTAGCATTTCAACATTTCAGCATTGTAT
>JAUXCI010000092.1 GCA_030618945.1 Flavobacteriaceae bacterium | reverse complement strand
TTTACCTCTTGTTATTACTCGTTTTCGACTCAATTAATACATCAAAAGAATTTTTTATTTTCGTGAGATTGACTTCTCACTTATTGTGATATATTGTTTGTTTCTCATCCCTTCGAACAATCACATTGTGAAAAAAGAGGGAGGGAACTTCTAACTAATTTTTCAAGAATAAATTTATAAAAATTTTATAACATCTTTAATAAACTCGGCTTCGTAAAACTTTGGGTCATTGATCTTGATATTAACTTTTTCATAAGCCCAGGTAGTGTGATAGGGAACGTGTATGGCATAACCACCTAATTTCAGGACCGGCATGACGTCAGATTTGATCGAATTACCGATCATTAAAAAGTTTTCAGGTTTACAGTCAAGATGTTTGAGCAGCTTTTGATAATCTGACGTTTTTTTATTACTCATGATCTCTATATGATGAAAGTGTTTTGCCAAACCGGATTTGATCAATTTACGTTCCTGATCAAGAAGATCTCCTTTCGTAGCCATTACAAGTCGATATTCACCATTTAATTGTTTGAGAACCGTTTCAACCCCGTCCAACAATTCAATGGGTTTGTTCAATAGCTCTCTTCCCAGCTCAATTGATTTGTTGATCAGTTTAATATCAGCTGAATTATCTGTTATTCGAGCTATGGTTTCTATCATGCTCAGCATAAAACTCTTGACGCCATAGCCATAAATTTCGAGGTTATCCATTTCGGTTTTAAAAAGCTCTTTTTGCACTGAGTGATGTGGGAGGAAATCTTCCAAAAGTTCAGAAAATCTATTTTCAGCTTCTCTAAAATACGGTTCATTGACCCAAAGGGTATCATCTGCATCGAAGGCTATTACTTTGATGTTTTTCATTTTATAATTTTATTGACATGACTATAGTACCATTAATAAGCACCTCTTATATATTGATCAATTTCATTTTGATATAAAGTATACAATGCATCATGAGTGCTATCTCCAAGAGGAGGCAAGGATGAAGCCTGTGCATTTGATTTTACTTGTTCAACCTTGCTGGCACCTGGGATAACACAACTAACGGCAGGATGATCTAGAATCCAACGAAGTGCATATTGAGCCATTGGCACGTTCTTTGGTAAAAATTCTTTTTTAAGGATATCAACGATTTGCAATCCTTTATTGAATTCAAGACCTGCAAAGGTTTCGCCCACATTGAAAGCTTGCCCGTCACGATTGTAATTTCTATGGTCATTTTTTGAGAATTGAGTGGAAGCATTATAGGCTCCTGAAAGCAAGCCACTGGCCAGCGGTAACCTAACAATAATCCCCGTCCCGGTTTCCAAAGCTTTAGGAAACAGTTCAGTGAACACGCGTTGTCTGAATATATTGAAAATTACCTGTAGAGATAATAAATCTTCATATTTCATACAGATCAGTCCTTGTTCAATGGTCTCGATACTGGCGCCGAAATTTTTTACCAATCCTTGATTTTTAAGTTTTCTAAGCCATGTGAAAATAGCTCCATCAACCAATACTTCTTGCGGAACACAATGAAGTTGAATCAAATCCAGAGAATTGAGACCAAGTCTTTTAAGGGATCTTTCAACTGATTCGAATAATTCTTTTTCAGAATAATTATCAGGATAAATGCCATGTCCTCTTCCGAATTTACTGATAATTGTGAGCGGTTTTTTTTCTGTTTTAAGAAAGGTCCCAATTAGAGATTCACTTTTGCCATTGCCGTATACATCGGCAGTATCAAAAAGCGTGATTCCATGATTAACAGCTTCCTTTAATATTCCTAATCCAGTTTCTTCTGACAATGGATCTCCCCAATCTCCGCCAAGTTGCCAGCAACCCAATCCAATTTCGGATATTTTTGGACCTCCTTTACCAAGTCGTCTATTTTTCATTTTTTCAGGTCTTGTTAAATTCATTTATAAAGGTAAGAAATCATATGATAGATAAAGACCTTGACCATGGCTTAAAAATAGACTTCCCAGAAAAAACAGCAGTAAGAAGCTCAATCTATTCATAAACTGATTTTATTCCATTCAACAGAACGCCTATGCTAAACAAATAGCACAGGCTTCATATTCTTTAGAATTTAACAGGTCTTTAAAACTTTCTATAAGGACTATCTAAAAACTCATTTGCTTCTGCTTCCGAAAACTTGGCTTTTTCATTATCCCAATGTAAGGTCTTGTCTGGGAAACGTCCGGCAATTACGCCCAGCAAAATGGTCTCAGTAAGTCTGGAGGCATAAGAAAACGGGGCGCTGGTTTCAGCATTTCCCAAACAGGCGTCTACAAACTGGTGGTAATGTTTGTTTCCTTCGGTAGTATAGCTTTTTGTTGGCTCTCCAATTTCATCTTGATTTTTGATGATTGAAAGGTCTAAGTCCTGATATTTTCCGTCAACAATAAGTTTAGGAAGTTGCATAAAGTGAGGTAGCAGAAGTCTTCCTTTTTCGCCTAAAAACATGGCGCCTTGATCAGGGAGTTCTTCATTGCCTGGTAATAGTAAATCTTCATGCTTTTGTGGAGCTCCTGGTCCATCTGACCAAATCCATGTCAAGGTATCATCCGTATATTCGGTGCCTGGAAATTCATAAGTCACGATATTATGCTCTGGGAAACCGAAGCCATTTGTAGGTCTGCAACTATTTTTAATGGTTTTGGGAACATCCAATTTTAGGGCATTATAAGGGGTGTCAAAAATATGAACGCCCATGTCGCCAAGTGTTCCACAACCGTAATCCATAATTTTTCTCCAATTGCCCGGATGGTAAACACCTTTTTTAAACGGTCTTTCATTAGCCGTACCAAGCCAGAGATTCCAGTCTAAACTCTCTGGAACAGGGTCAGAACCTTGAGGTTCAGGTCCGTCATAACCCCAATTTTTCGGTGACCAGGCTCTTACCGTTTTTACTTTACCAATAATTCCTGATTGAATTAATAAGGTAGCTAATTTATAATCATAAAAAGAATGTACCTGAATACCCATTTGGGTTACGAGCTTCTTCTTCTCAGCCATTTTTCGCATGGCTCGAGCCTCTGCTACGTGATGGGTAAGCGGTTTTTGACAATAAACAGGCTTATTCATTTCCATAGCCATCATTGAAGCCGGAGCATGAGTATGATCGGGTGTTGAAACTATTACCGCATCTATATCATCATTCATTTCTTTAAGAAGAATTCTATAATCGCTGTATAGTTTAGCATTAGGGTGTAATTTTTGAGCTGCTTCAAGAGCGTTTGAATCCACATCGCAGAGGGCAACAACATCTACCATTTCATGAGATGAGATGGCCTTAAGATCTTCTCCCCCCATATTGCTAATACCAATATGAGCGGTTCTTAAACGTTCGTTTTTTGAAAGGGCCCAAAGGGGAGATGGAAGGAAAGCACCTAAAGTAAGTGCCGCTGTACTTTTAATAAAATCTCTTTTTTTCATTTGATGTGTTTTTATAATTTTTTAATTTTTATGTTTCTGAACCATATGGGGCTCGAATGATCCTGAAATCCAATATAACCTGTTTTAAAAGAACCGTATAGATCGGCATTTTTCCATTTTCCGGCATTTTTCTTTGCCTGCCATTCATCAGACCAGGGAACAAAGCTCAGTAACTTTTTTCCATTAAGCCAATGTTCCACTTTTTCAGGTGTG
Organism: Flavobacteriaceae bacterium; assembly: GCA_030618945.1. Lineage (GTDB taxonomy): Bacteria > Bacteroidota > Bacteroidia > Flavobacteriales > Flavobacteriaceae > Lutimonas. The sequence continues at coordinate 5,504 of JAUXCI010000092.1, read as the reverse complement.
AAGATGATCCTCGTGGTATTCCACTCACCAACAGGATACAATATTTTTTGAGAATCATCTGCAGGATGCATGGCATAGTCGGAACCGGTTTTTTGCCAATCCTGTAAATCGGCAAGATTTTCTTTAACCCCCATACTTTTATTATACGAAGTTAAGTCATGAATGGAAGCATAATTTGCATCGTCAATCAACTGATATTCAGGTGAGATGTCTGGTGGCCCGGCCTCGGGAATACCTTCTTTCAAATGGTAAAAAATTCCGCTGTTACCACCTTCAGGAATTTTCCATTCCACATAAAGTTCAAAATTATCAAATTCTTCAACACCATAGATGATGTCTTTACCACCGGTATAATCCTGTTCAAGACCCAACTCGGTATCAAAGGTCAAGACGCTATCTTTGACAATCCAACCTGGAGGTAATTCATCGCCATTATACGCCCTCCACCCTTTTGTACTGACTCCGTCAAACAGATTGATCCATTCATTGGAAACATCTGTTTCTGCAGGTTCAGTTTTTTCTTCAATTATTGGTTTGGTCTCTTTTTCACAGGAAAATAAGATTGTGAGAAGTAATAATAAACTAAGTACTTGTTTCATATTGATCAGAATAATTAGGAGTTTTAATAAAATTCAGGTAAATGTACAAATCAAAAAATAAAATATATCATCGCTTGTATTCAATTTGTTTTTTGCAACCAAATTTCCCTGCTGAGTTCGTATCGTCTGTCAGTACAATTGTCTTTTGGATTGTAAAATTCTTTAACCGGACTCATGAATTTGTTGAGAATTTTCTCTGATTTAGGATTTTTTACATAAACATCTGCCGTGATTTTATCCGCTTTAAGCATATTAAAACCATAATCAATCAATGCGCTGGCTATTTCGGTTCCCAGCCCTTTACCCCAGTATTTTTCCATAAAACGGTAGGCTAATTCTTCCTCATTTTCATCATTTTTTAAAAAACCACAAATGCCAATCAGGCTATCTTTTCCTTTTTCATTCACGCACCAGATTCTGGTATCTGAACCAGCTTCCATTTCAATAAGTTTAGCTAATTTGGAGTCACTTTCTTTTCTGTTAAAAACCTTTTGAGGAATCGGATCCATTACGCTTGGATCGCTCATCATTTTAAAGAAAAGATTGGCATCATCCGCTTCAAGCATCCTTATTTGTAATCGTTCAGTTTTAAATATCATTTTCAATATGCATCTGGGTTTATAAATAAACAGATAGGGTCAATACCGCCATGGTCAGCGCTAGCAAAATTATTGACAAGGGAATCACAAATTTAAGCCATTTGTCATAGCCCACCTTGACTATAGCGAGTGAGGCTAAAATAAGACCGGTTGGATTGATCAAATAGAAGAGCCCCATTCCGTATAAATAGGTGTTCACTATAACTTCTCGGCCCACGCCAACTGTATCAGCCAATGGCGATATGATAGGCATGGTCAATACTGCCATTCCTGAGGAAGAAGGTATAAAAAAAGACAGGCCCCCATAAATAATGAGCATGGCATTGGTAAAAATACCCTTATTCATGCCTTCGGTGATGGTACTGGCATGATACAACATGGTATCACTAATAAGGCCATCATCCATGATTACTGAAACCCCTCTGGCAATACCAATGATAAAGGCAACGCTTAACAAGCTGCCAGCGCCTTTAGAAAAAGCCTCTACAAAATCATATTCTTTGATTTTACCTACAAATCCAATGAGAATAGCACCTACCAAAAAAGTAGCGGTCATTTCTACAAACCACCATTTCAAAAGGGATACACCAATGATCATCACTATAAAACTCATGCTAAAAATGAGGATCACAACGCGTAATCTGTTTGTGAGTTTTATTGATGTTTCTTGTGGTTTTAGATAGTCATTTGAACGCAAGGCTTTTTTTTCATCATAAATTAATGATTTACTAGGATCATTTTTAACCTTTTTGGCGTAACGGAGTATGTAAATGATGCAGACGCTTAAGCAGAGAATAAGCATTATAATTCTGCCATTGAGCCCTGTAGTCCAGTTAATTCCTGCCGAATCAGAGGCAATAATTGTAGAAAATGGATTTACCGTTGAACACATGGTTCCAATTGCTGATCCCAAAAAGATACAGGATAAGCCCACGATTTCATCATATTTTGCCGCTAAAAAAACAGGGATCAAAATAGGGAAGAAAGCCATGGTTTCTTCTGCAAGACCAAAAGTTGTTCCTCCCAAAGCAACCAATGTGGTTACAAGAATGATCAATAGATATTCCCGTCCCTTAAGGGTCTGAGCCAGCCATGAAATTCCGGCATCAAAGGCTCCGGTCAGATTCATCACTCCTATCAAACCTCCAATGATCAACACCAGAAAAATGATGTCAGAGGCGGCAACAATTCCCTTTACGGGGGATTGGACAAAAGCGGCAAATCCCTGTGGCCTTGATTCCAATGATTTATAAGTGTTAGGAATACCAATAGGCTTATAGATGTCGCCACTGGTGAATTTTTCAAGGGGAATATTGATGTTCAAATTATCCAGGGTTTCTTGGGTTGCAGGCATGGAAACTACTTTTTCCGAACTGATTATATCGAATGTTTTATCATCAGCATTATAAGATAGGCCATCATATTTGCCAGCCGGAACAATCCAGGTTAAAAGCGCCACCAATCCGGCAATGACAAATAGAATGGTTTGCGCTGTTGGAAATTTTAGTTTTCTCATAAAGGAAAAGGCACTGGTTTGTTAAACACAAATGTAGATTTACCTGCAAGATAAGGTTTTGGCTAATAAGTCAAAAAGCTGTGAATTTATTTTTTAAGTTTAAAAGCTATTTTTTCAATACCAACCTCAGTCATCCAGGTCTTCTGTTTGATAAATCCAAAATTCTCGTATAGGAGTATGGCAGGAATATTGCCGAGCCCCGTTTCTACGGTATAAGTCTCAGAAGGGAAAGAGTTAATGGAAAAATTGAGTAATGAATTTCCTATGCCTTGTCTAAAATACAATGGATCTACGGTTAAACTTTGAATGTGTATATGAGTCTTATTGATTTGAATCTCCATGACCGCCATCAGCACATCCTTCTTTAAATACCCATAAAATGTAGTATTGCTTTCCATGATGTCTTTTACGGTTCTTTTTAAAGGAGGAAAGTCATTGCTCCCCAGTAACCCGGCTTCAACGGCATAGGACACCTGAAAAGTCTTATAGATTTGTTTTGCAACGGAAGATTCTTGATGATGTAATAGTTTGATCATTTTTTGATAAAAGAGGTTTCAGCCAATAAAAATATTCAAAATAGCATTAAATATTGGTATTCGTTTTCATTTTAGTCCATTTTATGCATGTTGGCAAAGTCATTTTTAGAGGCAGACTACATATTAGATGGTCAAATTGGCATCTTAAGTCAATGAAATTTGTATTTTTGCAAAAAAAATAATAAAACATGAGTGCTAAACCCGAGATCACCTTTGATGTATTGATAGAAATCCCAAAAGGGAGCAGAAATAAATATGAATATGATTTTATTCTTCATAAAATTCGCTTTGACAGAATGTTATTCTCGTCAATGATGTATCCTGGTGATTATGGATTTATTCCTGAAACACTTGCCTTGGATAAGGACCCTTTAGATGTTTTGGTTTTAGGTGCAGAACCTACTTACCCAATGGTCGTAATGGAAGTGCGCCCTATAGGTGTTTTTCATATGACAGATGAAAAAGGACCGGATGAAAAAATTATTTGTGTTCCTGTTAATGATCCTGTTTATAGCAAGCGCAAGGATATATCCGATTTAAACCCTCATAGGTTAAAAGAAATTGAACATTTTTTTCAGGTATATAAAGACCTTGAAGAAAAAAAAGTTGATACAGGCGGATGGGGAAATGCTGAAGAAGCCATCAAGATTTACAATCAATGTGTAAAGAGATATGACGATAGCGAGCACAAGAAAAACAGAACTTTTACCATATAGATTTAGTAGATAAAGACCTGCTATATTATCTAGCCACCAATAATCATATTGGTGGTTTTTTTTATCACCTAAGATTGTTTACTTTTAGCACCTCAAAAATCAAATCACTCATAAAAAATTAATAATTGAAATGGAATTAATCGTAAATTATTTACCGTTATTTGGAGTTGTTGCTCTGGTATTTGTATTCATTAAAAATGCATGGGTAACTAAACAAGAAGCAGGGGACGCTAAGATGTCTAGAATTGCAAAAAGCATTGCTGATGGGGCAATGTCCTTCTTAAAAGCTGAGTATAAAATTCTCGCGATCTTTGTTTTAGCAGTAGCGATTTTACTATATTTTAAAGGAGCTTATGAAACCGGATCAAACGGTATGGTGGCCTTTTCGTTTGTTATAGGTGCTATCTGTTCTGGATTGGCAGGATTTATTGGTATGAAGGTTGCTACTAAGGCAAATGTAAGAACCACTCAAGCCGCCAAAACCTCTTTGGGAAGGGCTCTTGAAGTTGCTTTTGCCGGTGGTGCAGTTATGGGACTTGGAGTTGTAGGTCTCGGTGTATTGGGACTCAGCAGTTTATTTATGTTATATCAATCGATGTGGCCTGGAGAAGAAAACATTCCAATGGTGCTTAATGTGCTTTCTGGATTTTCTTTAGGAGCTTCATCCATTGCCTTATTTGCAAGAGTAGGTGGAGGAATTTATACAAAGGCCGCTGATGTTGGGGCCGACCTGGTAGGAAAAGTTGAAGCAGGAATTCCGGAGGATCACCCGTTAAACCCTGCAACCATTGCTGATAACGTTGGTGATAATGTAGGTGACGTTGCCGGGATGGGAGCTGACCTTTTTGAATCTTATGTTGGATCAATTATTGGTACCATGGTATTGGGAGCCTTGATTTTTACGGATGGTTATAACGGACTTGGTGCGGTATATTTACCTCTTGCGCTAGCCGCAGTTGGAATCATTATGTCAATTATAGGGACTATGTTCGTGAGAGTTAAAGATGGTGGAAATCCTCATACAGCCTTAAATTTTGGAGAATTCGGATCAGGATTCCTTATGATAATTGCTTCCTATTTTATCATTACAAATATGATACCTGAATCAGTTGAAGGTTTGCCATTTGGTGCTATGGGCGTTTTTTATGCAACTCTTGCTGGATTGATAGCAGGATTCATGGTTGGAAAAGTAACGGAGTATTATACGGGAACAGGAGGTAAGCCGGTTTTGTCAATTGTAAAACAATCAGAAACAGGAGCAGCCACTAATATTATTGCTGGTTTAGGTGTAGGTATGATGTCTACTGCTATTCCAATTTTATTGATAGCTGCTGCAATCATTATTTCACATCATTTTGCAGGTTTGTATGGAATTGCCATCGCTGCTGTAGGAATGCTGGCAAATACAGGGATACAGTTAGCTGTTGATGCTTATGGGCCAATATCGGATAATGCAGGGGGCATTGCTGAAATGGCCGAATTACCTAAAGAGGTACGCGAACGTACCGATAAACTGGACGCTGTGGGAAACACAACTG
>JAUXCI010000055.1 GCA_030618945.1 Flavobacteriaceae bacterium | reverse complement strand
GTTTGCAAGTATAAAAAAAACTATGAATTATCCATTTCCAAAGGATTTTCATCGTTAGTATCTTAAATTTTGGTTTAGCATGGAACGGACAATAGCTAAACATATTGAAAATTATCTAAGAGATAATCAGGAAGACATGCTTATCTTTTTAAAGAAACTTGTTGCCACAGAGACCCCGTCACAAGACGCTAAATCGCAAAGTGAAATTTTGGTTTTTCTAAAGGATACGCTTGAGACCTTAGACTTTCAGGTATCGATTTCTACTGGTAGTTTGACTGGGGGATACCTTTATGCACGTCCAAAATTACGTATCAAAAATCAGCCTATTCAGCTAATGGTGGGGCATTGTGATACGGTCTGGAAAAAGGGTACTCTTGAAAAAATGCCCATTATAGATATAGAAAATAAAGTATCAGGACCAGGAGTCTTTGATATGAAGGCAGGTCTTACACAGATGATCTTTGCGATTAAAACCATTAAGTATCTAAACTTGGAATGCAAGGTTACTCCTGTGATTATCATAAACTCGGATGAAGAGATCGGCAGCATAGAATCTGCCAAAACGATTACGAGATTATCCCGTGTCGCAAGTAGAGCTTATATTCTTGAACCTCCACTGGGCCTTGACGGTATGCTTAAAACCGCTCGCAAGGGTGTCGGGAGGTTTACACTAACGGTAACAGGCCAACCCGCCCATGCTGGACTGAATCCTGACCAGGGAGTAAGTGCCATTGTAGAACTTTCTTACCACATACAGCATTTGTTTGCGCTCAATGATTTTGAAAAAGGCATCACGGTAAATGTAGGAATGATTCAAGGCGGTTCATCTGCTAACGTCATAGCAGAAGAGAGCATGGCTGTTATAGACGTAAGGGTTCACAATGAAAGGGATGCCGATTTTATAAGTCGTAAAATATTTGCTTTAAAACCCATAAGTAAGGATACGAGCCTAAAGATAGAAGGTTATTTTGGACGGCCGCCGATGGAAAAAACATCACGGAATCAGGACTTATGGAAACTGGCCAAAAAACTAGGTAAAACGATAAACATCAATCTTGAACAGACGACTGCAGGAGGTGGTTCTGATGGAAATACAACAAGCCTTTATACGGCAACTCTTGATGGTCTTGGTACGGTAGGTGATGGTGCCCATGCAAAACATGAATTTATATTTAACGATAAATTGACGGAACGAACAGCTTTACTCACCTTGTTGTTGACAGCAGCCCCTTAATTAAGAAAAATTTGAATCCAATAAAATAGAGATATGAATTCAAAATATATATTTACATCCCTGTTAAGAATCTCTGATTTGGACAAGAAGCCGTTTAGTTTGGAAAAACTTGAAAAAATCAAATGGAAAACCGGCGATTATGTTGTCGGAAAAATCACAAATACCGGCAATGAAATGTTAAAAATTGAGTTGATTAATGGGAGGATGAGAGGTTTTATGAGAGAAGATCTGGTAGTAGGAGCCTTAGGGGAAAGGTATGCTACTCTTGAAGCTACAGGATCGTGGAGGGAAGTGGAGGAAGACGGAATCATGCATCTGCTTACTGGTGGAGGTTTATTTGGGAAATGCACCTCCAAATCGGCTTATTTGCCCAATTTGATCGAATTGGAATATGTGGGGCATGTGGTAAGAGATGAGTTGGTTATCAAAATGGATGATTTTGTTAAAGCGACTACATTCTCAAAGTTTAATATTCCGGTAATACTTCTTGTGGGTACCTCAATGTCTGCAGGAAAAACAACTGTAGCTCGAATTATAGTTAATCTTTTAAAAAGGGCCGGCTTGAATATTGTTGCGGGCAAATTAACAGGAGCTAGCAGATATAGAGATATATTGTCGTTAAAAGATGTTGGAGCCAGTCATATTTTTGATTTTGTGGACATTGGGCTGCCTTCATCTATTTTTCCGCGTGAGAAATTCAGAAAAAAGCTCGTTCAACTCCTAAGTCTTTTAAACAATACAAATGCAGACGTGGCGGTAATTGAGCTCGGGGCATCACCACTTGAGCCTTATAACGGGGATGTAGCTTTTGAAGAGTTAAAAGCCAGTGTTAAATGCATTGTATTGTGCGCTTCGGATCCTTATGCGGTGTATGGAGTAATGAAAAGTTTTAAACTCAAACCTGACCTCGTAAGTGGGATTGCCACTAATACTGTGGCCGGAGCAGAATTAATTGAAAAACTGTGCGGAGTAAAAGCAATCAACCTAATCAATCCGAATACCTCAGATGAGTTAAAACAGATCTTGGCTGATAAACTAAAGCTGGATTTATAAGGGAATAAATAAGACAGTTAAATTTCCATCAAATAAGCTACCTTTGATCTTTTATAAGGTTCGATGCGCAAGATTGTCATATTAATTTTATTTTTTTCAACTTCTCTCAAGGCGCAGGTCGACAGTACTTTTGTGGATGATAAATACCTAGAGGATCAGATATATTTTGGGCTAACCTATATTCAAATGCTCAACTTACCTGATCAGATATCTCAGTCTGGTTTTTCCTATGGTTTGGCAGGAGGATTTATCAAAGATTTTCCTTTAAATAAACGCCGTAATATTGGTTTGGGCCTTGGTTTGGGTTATGGATTTAATAACTATTATTTTAATGTGAACATTAATGTTGTAGAACCCACTGATGAAGATGGCACAATTAGGAACAACAAACTTATTCTTCACTTGGTTGAATTACCCATTGAATTGCGATTTCGGTCCTCAACGGCAGTGAAATACAAGTTTTGGAGGTTTTATCCTGGAGTGAAACTAGCTTATAAATTTGCTCAGAATACAAGTTTTGGAAAATCTATAGATTTTGATGTTGACGACATAATAGAAGTAAATGACTTTTTGTACGGACTTACTTTTTCAGTAGGTTATAACAAATGGAATCTTTATACGTATTATGGATTAAATGATTTGTTTACACAAACAAGTAATAATGATTACGACATAAAAATTAATGATTTTAAAATTGGCTTGATTTTTTATATGTTCTGATAGATCTGAAAACTCATCCATTGAGAAACGATCCCTAGTACAAAACCTATATATACTTCTTTTGGCCTATGGGCATTTAGGGCCAATCTCGAAATTCCAATTAAGCCTGCTACCACGAATAAGCCTGCAAGAAAAGCGTTGAAATTTAATTGATATTCATAGCTCATCACCATCACAAATCCTATTATTCCCCCAATTCCAAGGGTATGCAAACTGGTTTTTATTTTTAAGTTGAAAAGCAAATAAGTAAAACTTAAGGCAAAGGCTACTCCAAAAAATGAAAAGGCTAGTAAATCAACTATATGAATGGCAATAAGGGCTCTTCCTATGAGAAAGGACAACATAATAAAAAACAATACGGGAAATTTCCTTTCGTTGATAGACCTCAGGTGATAGTCATTTATGAGCTTAACTTTTTTTAGTAAGGCCAATAAAAGAATAGGAATGATATATGTACTTACAAAAACAACGAATAGAATGATATATTCCTGTTCTTTTACAACATGTTTTGGCGTGAGATATAAATAGATAAAACTACCCATAAATGCGAAAAGCAGGGGGTGAAGTACATATGATATTACCTTAAAGACCAGCATGAATTACAATAATTTTTTTCTTAAACGCGCTACGGGAATGTCAAGTTGCTCCCTGTATTTTGCCACAGTTCTACGCGCAATCAAATAACCACTTTCTTTTAATAGACTCGAAATTTTTTCATCTGTCAGTGGTCTTTTTTTATCTTCATTTTCGATTTCGGTCTGTAATATTTTTTTGATCTCCCGGGTTGAAATATCTTCCCCTTGAACATTCTTCATGGATTCAGAGAAAAATTCTTTCACTAGTTTTGTGCCGTATGGGGTATCTACGTATTTACTGTTGGCTACCCTTGAAACCGTTGATACATCCATATGGATCTGATCGGCGATATCCTTCAGTACCATGGGTCTTAATTTCCTTTCATCTCCAGTTAGTAAGTATTGTTTTTGGTAATGTAAAATGGCATTCATGGTGATCATCAAAGTTTGTTGTCGTTGTTTTATCGCATCAATAAACCATTTTGCAGCATCCAGCTTTTGTTTGATGAACATTACCGCGTCCTTTTGAGACTTTGATTTGTCTTTGGATTCAGAATAACCTTTGAGCATATTGTCATACTCTCTTGAAATATGTAAATCAGGAGCATTTCTCGCATTTAAGCTAAGTTCCAATTCGCCATCGTTGATACGGATGCTAAAATCAGGGACAATATGTTCAATGATGGTCAAGTTACCAGCAAAGGAACCTCCAGGTTTCGGATTCAACTTTTCAACTTCCTGAATGGCCCCTTTCAATTCATCCATTGAAATGTTGAACTTTTGAGCCATCTTTATATAATGCTTTTTTACAAATTGTTCAAAGGAAGTATTGAGAATCTGAATAGCCAGCAATCTGTCTTTGGTTTCATCTTTCCTTCGAAGTTGTATAAGGAGACATTCTTTTAAGCTTCTGGCACCAACGCCTGCCGGATCAAGTTGTTGAATGATACTCAGTATTTTTTCAATTTCTTTTGTTGTAGTATAAATATTTTCTGAAAAAGCAAGATCATCTATAATGTCTTCAACGGTTCTTCTGATATAGCCATTATCATCAATACATCCCACCATAAATTCGGCAATCTGTTCTTCTTGAGGTTCAAGACTAAAGGTATTTAATTGATTAGAAAGGTGTTGGTTAAATGAAATTCCTCCTGAATAAGGAATCCTGTTATCTTCGTCGTCGCTGCTATAATTATTCGACTGGAGTTTATAACTGGGAATCTCATCATCACTGAGGTAGTCATCAATATTGATGTCAGTTTCTATTGTTTCGGTACCGGTATCATCATAATCGTCATTAGACTCATCACCAAACTCATCAAGTTCTTCTTTACCACTTTCTAATGCAGGGTTTTCTTCAATTTCTTGTGTTAATTTTTGTTCAAAGGCCTGGGTAGGCAATTGAATCAATTTCATCAACTGAATTTGTTGAGGAGATAATTTTTGTTGCAGCTTTTGCTGTAAACTTTGTTTTAACATAAAAAATTATACTTATCGCTAAAGTTACAAAAAAGAAATACCAAAAGCGGAAAGCATACTACCCTTAATAATTTTTAAAACTCTGCGTTTTGTGGAGTTCTTGGAAACGGGATTACGTCTCTGATGTTAGTCATTCCCGTGGCGAACTGAACCATTCGTTCAAATCCTAAGCCAAAGCCTGAATGCACAGCAGTTCCAAATTTTCGCAGGTCAAGATACCACCATAATTCTTTCTCATCAATACCAAGTGCTTTGATTTTCTCTTTTAACACATCCAAACGCTCTTCACGTTGACTTCCTCCAACTATTTCACCAATCCCAGGGAATAAAACATCCATGGCTCTTACTGTTTTACCATCATCATTTAAACGCATATAAAATGCTTTGATATTAGCAGGGTAGTCAAACAAGATTACCGGACACTTAAAATGTTTCTCAACCAGATATCTTTCATGCTCACTTTGCAGATCAACACCCCATTCATTGACCGGGTATTTGAATTTCTTCTTTTTGTTAGGTTTGGAATTTTTCAATATTTCAAACGCCTCAGTATAGCTAACTCTTTTGAAGTTATTATCTACGATGAATTTAAGTTTTTCGCGCAAAGCCAATTCACTTCTCTCAATCATAGGTTTTGATTTTTCTTCATCGAGCAAACGTTTTTCCAGAAACTCAAGATCGTCCTTACAGTGCTCAAGAATATAGTTTAGGATGTATTTGATAAAATCCTCACTCAAATCCATATTGGCATCCAGGTCATTAAAAGCAACCTCAGGTTCAATCATCCAAAATTCTGCTAAATGACGCGAAGTATTTGAATTTTCAGCCCTGAAAGTAGGTCCGAAAGTATAAACTTTACCCAAAGCCATGGCATAGCTTTCAGCTTCCAATTGCCCAGAAACGGTCAAATTTGTTTCCTTGCCAAAGAAATCTTCTTTGAAATCAATGTTCCCGTTTTCGTCTAAGGGCGGATTCTTTTTATCAAGCGTAGATACGCTAAACATTTCACCAGCTCCTTCAGCATCAGAGCCCGTGACTATAGGTGCGTGAAAATAGTAGAAACCATTATTCATAAAATACTGATGGATGGCAAAAGACAGTACCGATCTGATACGCATCACCGCACTGAAAGTATTGGTACGAATTCTCAGATGCGCATTTTCGCGCAGGAATTCCATACTGTGTTTTTTGGGCTGAATAGGGTAATCATCAGGATTCGATTCACCCAAAATGATGATTTCACTCACTTGAATTTCAACGCTCTGACCTTGCCCCTTACTTTCAATGAGCACACCTTTGATATGAACCGAAGCACCGGTTGTAATTTTCTTTAGAACTTCTTCAGAAGTGTTTTCAAAGTCAATCACACATTGAATGTTTTTAATGGTTGATCCATCATTCAAAGCAATAAACCGTTTACTTCTGAAGGTTTTTACCCATCCTTTAACATCGATCTCCTGTAAAATATGTTTAGCCTGCAATAATTCGGCAACGCTATAGTTTTGCATCCTCAAAAATTTAGGTGGCAAAGATACACAAAGCGTTAAAATTTGGAAAGTATAATTATTTTAATATTTCTAGCAAATACTCGCCATAACCACTTTTTAATAAAGGCTGAGCTACTTCTTTTAACTGATCTGAACTCATAAATCCTTTTCGGTAAGCAACCTCTTCAATACACCCAATCTTTAGGCCCTGCCTTTCCTCTATTACCTGCACAAATTGTTGGGCCTGAATAAGTGAAGAGAAGGTGCCGGTGTCAAGCCATGCCGTTCCACGACCTAGTTGGGTCACTCGTAATTTACCTTCTTGTAAATAAAGCTTATTGATATCAGTGATTTCATATTCACCACGAGGAGATGGTTTTAAGTTTTTTGCCTTTTGGACAACGGAGTTGTCGTAAAAATAAATTCCCGGCACGGCATAGTTAGATTTTGGAATTTCAGGTTTTTCTTCAATGGAAATGACCTTGTTCGAATCATCAAATTCCACTACACCATATCTTTCAGGGTCCTTAACATGATAGGCAAAAACTACGCCACCATCGGGATCAATGGCTGATTTTAATCGCTTTTCAAGATCAGTACCATAAAAAATATTATCACCCAGAATAAGGGCTACGTCTTGGTCACCTATAAATTCTTCTCCAATAACAAAGGCCTGAGCAAGTCCGTTCGGAATCTTTTGTACAGCATATTCAAAACGGCAACCCATGTTTTGGCCATCACCTAGAAGTCTTTCAAATAAAGGTAGATCATTAGGAGTGGAGATGATAAGAATCTCTTTAATGCCAGCCAGCATTAGAACCGATAATGGATAATATATCATTGGTTTGTCATAAATCGGCATAAGTTGTTTACTAACCGCCAAAGTAAGGGGATGCAATCTGGTGCCGCTTCCGCCGGCTAAAATAATTCCTTTCATCTTTTATTCGTTTGTTTCGTTATCATCTTCCTCCTTGGGAATGATCGTAATCGTTGGTTTTTTAAGGGTCTTTTTATTGGCGATTTTTGATTCCAATGATAGCAGCAACGAAGGTAACAACAATAAATTGGACACCATGGCAAAAAGCAGCGTCACAGATACTAGTCCACCAAGGGCTTTTGTACCGCCAAAACTTGATACGGTAAAGACAAGAAAACCAAAGAAAAGAACGATGGAGGTGTAAAACATGCTTACCCCTGTTTCTCTCAATGCCCCATAAACCGATTTTCTCACATTCCATTTATGAGCGATAAGTTCTTGTCTGTATTTGGCCAAAAAGTGTATGGTATCATCAACTGAAATCCCAAAAGCAATACTAAATACCAGAATGGTAGATGGTTTTATGGGCACGCCAAGATATCCCATAAGACCGGCTGTAATAAGTAGTGGCAATATGTTAGGGACAAGTGATATAATAATCATCTTATAGGACTTAAACATCCAGGCCATAAAAATTGAAATCAAAAATATGGCCAGAGATAAGGAAATAACAAGATTTTTAACCAGATAGTTGGTGCCTTTTAAAAACACCAGAGCCTTGCCAGTTAATGAAACCTCAAACTTATTTTCCGGGAAAACCTTTGCTACTTTTTCTTTTATCCGATCTTCAATGGTCTCCATTTTATCGGTCCCAATATCTTTCATAAAAGTAGTGATCCGTGCATATTGACCTGTTGAATCTACAAAATTTTTCAGCATATCAGAATTCCCTTCAGAGTTATTGGTATAGGCCAGAATAAAATTCTTTTCCTGCTCTGTAGGCAATTGGTAATATTTAGGATTACCATTATAAAAAGCTTGTTTTGAATACCTGACCATATTGAGGATAGAAATGGGCTTCGATAATTCCGGAATTTCCTCAATCTCCTCTTCAAGCTTATTCATTCGCTTTAAAGTTGCGAGGTTCATAACGCCTTTTTTACGTTTGGTGTCAATCAAAATTTCTAATGGCATAATACCTCCAAATTCCTCTTCAAAGAAAAGAATGTCTTTGTAGAATTGTTTTCCTTTAGGCATATCCTCTATTATACTACCTGAAATCCTGATCATATACACCCCAATAATACTGACCACAATAATACCAACCGTTGATAAATATATAGCTATTCTGTGATGCCTTACGGTGTTCTCCATCCAGTTAACTATGCTATCAATCCATTTTCTTTCCAAATGCTTCAGGTGCTTATTTTTTGGCTTATACATGAAGCTGTAATAAATTGGGATGATCAAAATAGAAAGAACAAAAATTGCCAAAATATTGATGGAGGCAATAATACCAAATTCATTTAAAAGTTGACTGTTAGTAAAGATAAAGGTAGCAAAACCAGAGGCAGTTGTGATGTTGGTCATCATCGTAGCATTACCAATTTTTGAGATGACTCTTTGTAATGATTTTGCTTGATTCCCATGCTTTTTTACCTCCTGCTGGTATTTGTTGATGAGAAAAATCGCATTTGGCACACCAATGACAATGATCAAAGGAGGAATTAAGGCCATCAAAACAGATATTTCATATTCAAACCAGCCTATAAAACCCAAGGCCCATACTACACCTATGCTAACTACAAGCATGGTAATAAAAGTGGCTCGGTAAGATCTAAAGAATAACCAAAAGATCAGGGAGGTTATCAATAAGGCAAGCCCAACGAAAATCCCTATTTCATCAATAATATTTTGGGCGTTCATGGTCCTGATGTATGGCATACCCGAAACACGTATGTCAAGACCCGTTTCCTCTTCAAATTTTTCAATGGATGGATTAAGTACATCAAAAACAAACCGTTCTCTAATCTTTGTATTTACGATAGCCTGCTCCAGATATATGACCGTTCTTATGGTCCCTGTATTTTTATTAAAGAGGAAATTGTCGAAAAAAGGGAGGTTTTCAAAAAGCTCCTTTTTGATCGCTAATACCTGTTCATCGTTAACAGGATCTTGGTCATAAAGTGATTCAACATAGAACTTTTCGTTTTTTTTATCTTTCTTAAGCGTTTTAATGTCACCTATAGAAACAGTAAAATCGACTTCAGGGAAGGAATCAAGTCTATTGGAAAATTCATTCCATTTGTTAAAATTTTCGACATGGAACAAATTGGGGTCATCTATAGCAAGAATAACCATATTACCTTCTTCTCCAAAAATCTTTAGAAAATTATCATATTTTATATTTTCTTCATGATCACTAGGTAGAAGATTAGCTTCAGAGTGAGAAAATTTAATATTCTGGATTTTTGAACCCAATAAAATTGTGGCTGCAGCCAGCACAATCAGAATAAAAATTCTTTGCTTAAGTATAAAACGTGATACAACCTGCCAAAAATTCATAATTCAGATTATTTTACCCAAAAGTGGGCCTTAGCATTCAATAAGATCATGAATTTCCTGGTTTGATACGTCAAAGAGCTCTCGATAAACCCGCCCATCAAACTTTCATAATTTCTATTTCTTTAACCAAATAGAGCTCATCAACTTTTTTACTATACGTATCAGTTAAGAGTTGAATATCTACTTCTGCATTGGCCAGTTGATCTTTAGAAATTTCTAATTTTTTTAATTCGTTATTGCCGTCTTTCCGGTCATTTCGAATACTAACCTTAGCGTTTTCTCCTTCCGCCTTGGCTTTTTTAGCAAGTTCTCTCCGTCTTTCTTCAGTAAGGATAGGGACATTGATAATTATGCTCTCTCCATTATTCATTGGGTTAAACCCTAAATTTGCAACAAGAATCCCCTTTTCTATCTCAGGAATAAGGGATTTTTCCCAAGGTTGTACGGTAATAGTATGGGCATCCATGGTGTTGACATTTGCTACTTGACTCAAGGGGGTTAAAGCACCGTAATAATCCACTTTAACGCCACTTAACATTGAAGGAGTAGCTTTGCCAGCCCTAATATTAACAAATTCAATCTCTAAATGATGGATTGCACTTGCCATTTTTTCCTCTACAGAATCTATGATAAATTGTATTTCCTCATCCATGGTAATAAATATTTATGAATTAACAAGAGTTCCAACCTTTTCGCCGGAAATGACTTTCATCAAGTTGCCCTTTTTATTCATATCGAAAACTATGATTGGTAAATCATTTTCTTCGCTTAGGGTAAACGCCGTCATGTCCATAACTTTCAGGTCTTTATCCATAACTTCTTTAAAAGTAATGTTTTCAAATTTTGTAGCGCTTAGATCTTTTTCAGGATCCGATGAATAAATGCCGTCAACACGGGTTCCTTTGATAATCACATCAGCACCAATTTCTATAGCTCTTAGAACAGCAGCAGTGTCAGTTGTGAAATAGGGATTTCCTGTTCCTCCTCCAAAAATTACCACTCTGCCTTTTTCCAAATGTCTTACGGCTCTTCTTTTAATAAATGGTTCAGCAATTTCTTTCATTTCAATCGAAGTAAGTAGTCTGGTTTGAAGACCCGCCTCTTCCAGAGCACTTTGAAGAGCAAGACCGTTGATAATGGTCGCTAGCATACCCATATAATCTCCTTGAACCCTGTCCATCCCATTACTGGCTCCCGCCATTCCTCTAAAAATATTTCCTCCACCTATCACAACAGCTACTTCCACACCTTTGCTTATGATATTTTTTATTTCATTAGCATAATCAGCTAACCTGTTGGGGTCAATTCCGTAATTACGATCGCCCATTAGTGCTTCGCCGCTTAACTTTAATAGTATTCTTTTATATTTCATAGAAATCCTGATAAGATGTACAAATATAGTAAACAATGATATAATGATATAATGAAACATTGAAATATTGATGCAATGCTACAATGCTACAATGCTGAAATGCAACAATAAGGTTGTCTTGTTGTCTTGTGTCTTATCCTGAAATAGGTTTACACATAAACGTAAACAAAATTTAGGACGATACATACTGTCTTCAAACGGAAATACTTAATCCTTAGAACTTATAACTTAGTCCTTATTAATGAGCTGATTCGAAATAACTTTAAACTTTATAAACTGGCTTGAAACTCG
>JAUXCI010000190.1 GCA_030618945.1 Flavobacteriaceae bacterium | reverse complement strand
CTGCCAGGATAATTATTTTAAAGCATCTGAGCAGCAATAATTCTTGTTTTACGGGCGACCTTCTCGAAGTTCTTCCTCTGGCACAATCCACGATTTCTCAGCACTTAAAGGAGCTTAAAGACGCGGGTTTAATTCAGGGCGAAGTGAATCCACCAAAAGTGAGGTATTGTATAGACAATGAAAACTGGAAAAAGGCCAGAAAATTATTTGACAATATTTTTGATGAAGAATTCACTGATATAGATTGTTGTTGATTGTGATGCATCCTGATATAATCATAGCAAAGATGTTACGGGATCATTGGAATGCGGTGGCTGATATTTATAAACAGGGCATAGCAACTGGAATGGCAACATTTGAAAAAGCAGGTTTAATATAAAAAATATAATTATGAAAGTAACAGCGTTTATTGAAGTTTTGAAAGAAAATAAGGCTAAGGCATTGAAGTTTATGTATCATCAAGATGCTTTTGTTGCACCAGGTTACCACCTAACCGAAGTAAAAAATGTTCAGTTTGACACAACCGATTGTGGAGGAAAGAGAAATTTCTGGGAAGAAACTCATTTACAGCTATGGGAAAATCCAAAGGAAGCAGATAAAGTGGATTATATGACCACTGATAAAATATTATCCATACTTATAAAGGTTGATGGAATTAATCCTTTGAAAGAATCAACTGAGGTTAAAATTGAATATGGCAATGATGGTTTTAATACCGGAATAATGCCTGTTCAGGGCATTGAGATCTCTACGGATGAGGTGACGGTCAAATTGTTTGAAGAGGAGGCGCGGTGCAAGGCAAATGATGTTTGTGGGATTATTGAAACAGTTGAAGAAAAAAAGGAGGAATGTTGCGCAACAGATGCCTGTTGTTCTTAATTGAATTTGATATTTTTGCTCATTATATGAATAGGATGAAAGTAAATATATGAAGACAAAATTGAAGTTACTCGATCGTTATCTGACCTTATGGATTTTTATGGCCATGTTTTTAGGTGTAGGTTTGGGCATAATTTTTCCTCATTTTGGAGAGATGACCAATACTTTGTCTATTGGAACTACCAACATTCCTCTGGCTATAGGTTTAATCCTGATGATGTATCCGCCATTAGCGAAAGTAGATTATAGCTTGATACCTTCCATTTTTAAAGATGTCAAACTAATGCGACTTTCCTTGTTCCTCAATTGGATAGTGGGGCCAATTTTAATGTTTTTTCTTGCCATCATCTTTTTAGGAGATCATCCGGGTTATATGACCGGTCTAATATTAATTGGCCTGGCTAGATGTATCGCCATGGTTATCGTATGGAATGATTTGGCCGGAGGGAGTAGAGAATATGGAGCTACTTTGATCGCATTGAACAGTATCTTTCAAATCTTTACCTATAGTTTTTATGCCTGGCTTTTTATCACTGTTCTGCCTCCGTATTTTGGAATTCAGGGCTACGATGTAAACATTTCAATGTGGGAAGTTTCGCAAAGCGTATTGATATATTTGGGAATACCTTTTGCCGCTGGCTTTCTCAGTAGAAAAATTTTGGTTGGCAAATATGGAATTGAGTGGTATAACCGAAAATTCATACCATTTATTTCGCCCATTACCTTGATCGCCTTATTGGCAACGATCGTCTTGATGTTTAGCCTTAAAGGCGATATGATCATGGAATTACCCTTCGACGTTATAAGAATAGCTATTCCTTTGATCATTTATTTTGCCTTGATGTTCTTTATCAGCTTTTTTATTGCCCAAAAGAAAGGAGTTGATTATAAAAGAAATGCTGCGGTGTCTTTTACAGCAACAGGAAACAATTTTGAATTGGCCATTGCTGTAGCCATTGCAATATTTGGGATTAATTCTGATCAGGCCTTTGCCGGAGTCATCGGCCCCTTGATTGAAGTTCCCGTTTTGATACTACTTGTTAATGTGGCATTAAGGCTCAAGAAAAAATATTACTAATTTTCAAATCTTCAATTTATATTTATGAAAATATTGATTCTATGCACTGGTAACTCTTGTCGTAGTCAAATGGCTGAGGGCTTTTTAAAAGATTTTGATGAAAGCTTAGAGGTTTTTTCTGCGGGGACCAAACCTTCGCATGAAGTTCATCCAAAAGCTATTCAGGTAATGCAGGAATTAGGAATTGACATTAGTAAAAACTTACCTGAAAATGTCGACATCTATCTGAATCAAGCCTTTGATTACGTTATTACTGTATGCGGAGGCGCAAAGGAAACCTGCCCGACTTTTAACGGAAAAGTGGCAAATCACCTGCATATTGGTTTTGAGGATCCAGCTGATGCCACGGGTACTGAAGAAGAAATATTAAATGAGTTCAGAAGGATAAGAGACGAGATCGAAAGAGATTTTTACAAGTTCTATCGGGCCAGTATCGCATAAGCTTATTCGGCAATCGCCATAGCTGCAAGGTAGCCTCCTGTCCAAGCATTTTGAAAGTTGAACCCCCCTGTGAGTCCATCAATATTTAATACTTCCCCGGCAAAAAACAAATTGGGGTGCAATCTGCTTTCAAACCTTTTAAAATTGATCTGCTTTAAATCAATACCACCTGCTGTTACAAATTCTTCTTTAAAAGTTGTCTTTCCGTACGAGTGGAAAACAGTATTCGTAAGTTTTTCTGTCAACTTTTCAATTTGCTGATGAGAAATGTTTGACCAGTTTTGGGATTCTTCTATTTCTGCACTTTGTAGTAGTTTGGACCAAAGTCTTTTAGGGATTTCTTCGAATACAGATCGTACATAGATCGTTTTTTTCGGGGCACTTTTTTTGTAGGTTATTAATTGGTTAAGAATCTCTGAAAAAGGCTGGTTTAACCAATTCACATGGACCTTGAATAGATATTCTTTTTCAGCCAAAAAGAAAGCACTTAATGAAGATAATTTTAACACTGCTGGTCCACTTAGTCCCCAATGAGTGATCAATACCGGTCCACTACTTTCAAAATTGCTTCCCTCGATGCTAACTAATGCATTTGGAACAGAAAGACCTGGAATATCTGAGATGATAGGATCTTTTATATTAAAGGTGAAAAGGGAAGGTGCGGGTTGAATAATCTTATGCCCAAGGTTTTTTAGCAATTCCCATATTTTTGGATTTCCCCCTGAGCAGATCAATAATTTATCAGCAAGCAGCACGTCAGTTTTGGTGCTTAGACTAAATTGGTTTCCGTTTTTTTCAATGGTTTCGACATTTTGATTTAGGATTATTTCAACCCCTGCTTTTTCAGCCGATGAAACTAAGCAATCAATGATGGTTTGTGAATTGTTTGACTCTGGGAACATACGCTGATCGGACTCAATTTTCAGGTTGACACCCCTATCCTCAAACCATTGCATGGTATCACCGGTCATAAATTTATGAAAAGGACCCAGGAGCTCTTTTTCTCCTCTGGGATAAAATTTTACAAGATCTTTAGGATCAAAGCAGGCATGGCTTACATTGCACCTTCCTCCTCCCGAAACTTTTACCTTTTGAAGCACTTTGTTCCCTTTTTCCAAAATACTAACCCGGATATTTGAATTGGTTTCGGCGATATTAACAGCGGCAAAAAAACCGGCAGCCCCACCTCCAATAATAATGACGTGCTCCATTTTTATGGCTTTGAAATAATTGGTTTATGTTGTAGAATTTGCATAATTATTTGATCATTCGAGAATAAGGAACAATTGTATCAAATCCTTTTTGTTTAAAATAGGCTGGGGTTTGTTGATCACCTGTTGCTAGAATAAAATCTCCTCCCCATGCGCCCAAACTTTTGGTTTGACCAGAAAAATCATCAAAAAGACTTTGCTGCACCGTTGCTTTCTGAAGGACCTTTGCAAGTATTGATTCGTGTTCGGCAAGTAAAAGATTGAACTCGTTTAATGAAACACAGTTTAACATTTTTTCTGTAATGGTTGTGATCAATTCAATAGTAGCTGTACTGCTTGTCATGGCTTTTTTGTATCCTGCGATACTATCTTTGCTCACCTGTTTTCTATTGAGATGAACAAAATAGAGCTGCTCTTTAAAAGGAGGGTTAAAAGCTACAGTCGAGCTTTCAGGCACACCATTTTTTAATTTATAAAGAATAGCCGAATTGCTTTGTGCACAGGCAATGTCATAGCCACTTCCACCAAAA
This sequence comes from Flavobacteriaceae bacterium, assembly GCA_030618945.1. Taxonomy (GTDB): domain Bacteria; phylum Bacteroidota; class Bacteroidia; order Flavobacteriales; family Flavobacteriaceae; genus Lutimonas. The sequence goes on along the minus strand of JAUXCI010000190.1, from coordinate 1,123 downwards.
CTTTCAAATAATAATTGATAGGCATCAACATTTGCCCATTGAGCGATGTTGTTGATTAGGGTTGAAGAAGTTCCTAAACCCCAAATATTGGGAAAGTCCAGAAATGTTTTAACCAGAATTCCTTTGTTTAATCTTAAGAATTCAGGATTAAATGATTTTACTTTTCGCAAAATTCTTTGAAGCGTAATGGCCACATTTTTATTTCCTTTATGCTGCACAATTGAAAAATTGTTCAAGCTAAAAACGCCTTTAAACCATGACTCATTCTGTTCATTAAAACTTTCCCATGTCAAAACACCACTTGAATTTTTGCTAACCTCCATACTTTGGCCGTAAGAGGTTGGCAAAGCCAAGCCCAGAGCTCCATCAAGAATCAGGTACTCAGCACTCAGCAGTAATTTTCCGTTACTATAATATTTACGCATGTTGATAGCCAAAAATAATATTTTTTAAAGACCTATTTAGTCTTCTTCTTTATTGTAAATAGGCAGGATTAAGAATGAAAGCCCTCCAAAAAACAATACCATTAATGTTTGGGCCGTCCACATGATCCAGCCAAAGGCCAAAGCTGCATTTTCATCAATACCGTACAAAATAAAGGCACTGGCTACAAATATAGGGTAGGTTCCTAAACCACCATTGGTAAGAGCCATACTCAAACTCCCGACAACAAAACCAACTATGATTGCACCAAAGGGCATATGTGTTGTTTCAGGTAGTGCAAAAGTTACCACGTAGAACATTAAAACATACATGAGCCATATAAAGAAGGTGTGAAAAATAAAGGCCCATTTCTTTTTCATTTTGAAAATACTGAGGACACCTTGGAAAAGTCCGTATAGAAAATTCTGTATTTTTTTTACGAATGGGTTTTCAGACTTTTTCAGAAGCATTAAAAACCCAAGGCCAAGAATTCCTAATCCAACGAGTATGTATATTGTGTAATTGCTGTTTGATGATTCATCTGAAAATAAATAGGAGGAGAGCAGTTCGGTCTGGAAAAAGAAAGCCAGTGCAATAATACCCAATAGCATGATCACATCGGCTACGCGTACTGAAACAATGGTTCCAAATGCCGTCTCAAAAGGAACGTGCTCATATTTGTAAATAGCCGTAGCCCTGG
>JAUXCI010000176.1 GCA_030618945.1 Flavobacteriaceae bacterium | reverse complement strand
TTATTTGTTTTGATGAGAACTTCATTTAATTGCAAGGGTTTTTCGCTCATTTCAATGACCCGAAAATTATTTTACGAGGCCATTCTTTACATTATTTTTGTTATCAGATAAAGAATAGACGAAACCATTGATTACCGCGTAGACTACTTTATCATTTTTTGACAGTAAGAAGGTTGGGTTTGAACCAAAACCTATAGGAGATTTTGGTATGACATTATTTTTAGGAATCACAACTTTTTCAAGGTCGATAATATTCATTGGATAGCTAGTGAATTTAATTTCTTTGGGCATGTTATTCACGGTAACAGAAGTGTAGCCCTGACTTATTAATATAGGAAAATCAAGGGATTTGAATTGCTCAAAATCGTTTAATATTTTAGGATAGGTTTCTCCAACTTTAAAACTGAATCCTGCAGCATCAAGGGTTTCATAACCAAAATGAGTGGAAAGATCGCCAATATCATTTATTTTTCCGATATAGTAAAAGTCAGAATGGTTTGTATTTTCTATTTCGTCATATTGTATGCCAAGGTCAACTGTAAAATCAATTCCTAAGTATGAAAAAGACAGATTTTTAATTTTTAGATCGTATAATTTTCGATCATTTTTAGGAATAGACAAATACTGGTCTAAACTGGCATTTGTATAATTTTCAGTTGATATGATTTGAAGGGCAGATAGTATGGAGGTATAGTTTATTTTTCGAATGAATTGTTTTTCAGGATCATTCAGAAAACCTCCTGATTCAATAAGGATGGTAGTGGTTCCCCATCTCTGCATATTGTCTCCAAAAGCCCTGGGTTCAAATGCATCATCATACCGGCCCACTTGGCCTTTGGCATATCGTTGGATGATTTCATTCATTTTAACAATAATTCGCATGGCGATGCCTCTGCTTTCATTGATATCTTTTTCGTGGTTAAAGGCCGGGGCCAAAAATGAAAATGTTGCCGGTTTATCTGTTTTATTCGCATTGTAATATTTGCTCTGATCGTGCAAATTAAAACCAAACTCAGCCTTTAAACTGTCGCGGGTGTTTTTTAATATTTGCGATTCAGGCGACTGAAGTTTTAAAGCGTCGCGATTGATGTCAATTCCTATGGCATTTCGGCGGGAAAAAACTTCAGCTCCATCTGGGTTTAGCATAGGAATAAAATGCACTTTTAGATTTTTCAGGATGGATTGATCGGTTTTTAAATAATTGAAGATGTCAAATATGGCAGCAGTAGCTGTTGATTCGTCGCCGTGCATTTGTGACCACAGGAGCACATCAGTTTCACCTTTTCCCACGCTTATCATGGAAATGTCTCTACCTTGAATTGATCTACCTAAAAGTGTAACTTCAAAACCTTTTATACTTTTTAAACTATCGATTAATGGCTGAATCTCACCGTGTTTAAACCTCCTGGTTTCGATCGAAGTTTCCTTAAATTCATCATAAGAATTAAAAAAGTTTTCGTGCAGGATCTTATTTTGTGAAAAGGAAACTATTGGGAAAAGAAGAATAAGCAGGTATTTTATCATAAGGTTTTATTTATTGGGGACAGGCTAGCTGCAATAAAGAAGATGAAAAGTCCGGGCTTTAGCATAAAGCAAAGAATGAAACTAATTGGTTGCTTGCGAATTTAGTAAAAAATGATTAGATTTCTTAAGTTATGAATATTCCAAAAATCAATACATATAGAAAATGTATAACTTTACAAAAAGGATTTAAATGAGTCAACAATATCTTTCAAATCGTGTCTTGGAAAAACTACCATATCATCTGAGAGATTTTATTTTAAAACAACCATATGACACATATACTTCACAAAATCAGGCTGTCTGGAGATATGTAATGAGAAAAAACATGGACTATCTAAAAACGGTAGCCCATGAATCATACCTTTCTGGTTTACAAAAAGCGGGTATAGGCATTGAAGAAATCCCAAGAATGGAAGGGATGAACAGAATTTTAAAGGATATAGGTTGGGCCGCGGTATCTGTCGATGGATTTATTCCGCCAAATGCTTTTATGGAGTTCCAGGCCTATAACACTCTTGTAATAGCGGCCGACATAAGAACCATTGATCATATTGAATATACTCCGGCACCTGATATCATTCATGAGGCAGCAGGTCATGCACCAATCATCGCCAATCCGGAATACGCAGAATACCTTCGTCGTTTTGGTGAAATAGGATCCAAAGCCATTTCTTCTGAAAAGGATTATGAGCTATTTGAGGCCATAAGACACTTATCGATTATCAAGGAAGATCCCAATACATTGAAAAAAGAAATAAAAAATGCCGAGGAAGTAATTGACTTTATCTCGTCAAATATGGGCGACCCCAGTGAAATGGCAAAAATAAGGAACATGCATTGGTGGACGGTTGAATACGGATTGATAGGGGATATCAGAAATCCAAAGATCTATGGGGCAGGTTTACTTTCATCTATTGGAGAAAGCAAATGGTGTATGGGAAGTCAAGTTAAAAAATTGGAATATACTATTGAAGCTTCGAATGTCTCTTTTGATATCACCAAACCACAACCACAATTATTTGTGACACCTGATTTTGCACACCTAAGTTTTGTATTGGAAGCATTTGCCAATAAAATGGCCCTTAGAAATGGAGGATTAAAAGGGGTGAAAAAATTAATCAAGTCACGTGATTTAGGAACAGTTGAATTGAGCACCGGAATTCAAATTTCCGGTAAGTTTATTGAGGCAATTGAGGATGAGCATTTGCGCCCTATTTATATCAAAACCTCTGGCCCAACCTCTCTGGCTTATAAAAACAGGGAGCTTATTGGTCATGATAAGGAATATCACAGTAAAGGGTTTGGGTCTCCAGTAGGGAAATTAAAAGGGATTAACCTGGCAATTGAAGATATGTCACCAACTGATCTTGAGGCCTATGGTATTTATGAAGGAAGAAAAACCAGATTACAATTTGAAGGAGGAATTGTTGTAGAAGGCGAGATCATTACGGGTAAAAGAAACCTTCAGGGAAAAATCATTTTGATCTCATTTAGTAATTGTACCGTAACCTTCGGAGATCAAATTTTGTTCCATCCTTCATGGGGAATATATGATATGTCAGTGGGTGAAGCTATCGTTTCAGCCTTTTCAGGGATTGCTGATCCAAATGCATATGGCTTGACCTTTGAGGTGCCCAAAGAGAAAACCCATAAAATACAGTATAGTGAAAACGAGAAAAAATTGTTCTCATACTATAAAAAGGCGGCAAATATTAGAAGGAGTGGAAATGTTGATTTAGAAGTTTTGACAGATGTGTTTTCCAAACTCAAAGCCGAATATCCAGAAGACTGGCTACTGGTATTGGAAATTTATGAATTGATAGCAGCGGATAAAACTTCAGATTTAACTCGTAAAGTAAAAACGTATTTGGATAAAATTTCTGAGAACGAATCTTATAAACAACTTATAAAAGATGGGATTCAATTGCTGAAAACATAACGAAAACGCAATTGAATCCTATATAATTAATTAGAATTACAGTTGAGAAACTCTTAAGGTATTTACCATTCCTTTTGCCGCAACGGGCATGGAAGTAAGATTAATCACGAATTCATCTTTATTGGCATAACCAGAGTCCATAGTGATTTTGTTAAGATCTTCAATAGTTTCGTCAGTGCTCACCATTTTATCATAGAACATAGCCTTAACTCCCCATAATAAATTTAATCCGGCTAAGATTCTTCTATTATCAGAAAAGGCAAGAATATTAGATTTAGGCCTTCTCGCAGATATTTGAAAAGCCGTGTATCCGCTATTTGTTAAGGTAGTAACGGCAGCGGCTCCAATTTCGTCCGCTAATTTGGCGGCATTGCTGCAAACAGCTTTTGAAATATATCTGTTATTGATGCAATTCACACCTTGTACATAACCTTCAATCAGCTCAGAATCTTCGACACTTGTAATAATGCTTCTCATGGTTTTAATCACCTCAATAGGGTATTTTCCAACTGATGTTTCTCCTGAAAGCATTACCGCATCTGCACCATCCATAATAGAATTAGCTACGTCATTTACTTCAGCTCTGGTGGGAATCTGATTGGTGATCATTGTTTCCATCATTTGCGTAGCAATAATTACAGGAATACGAGCTTCTTTGGCTTTTCGAACCAGCATTTTTTGAATAATAGGTACTTTTTGCATTGGTACTTCAACTCCCAAATCACCCCTTGCTACCATCAATCCATCGCAATAAGAGGTCAAATGATTAATATTGGCTACTGCCTCAGGTTTTTCAATTTTTGCGATAATAGGGATTTTATAAGGTGACTTTTCCTTGATCAAGTCACTCAATTTTACAAGATCTTCCGGGGTTCTTACAAATGATAATGCAATCCAATCCACCTCCTGTTCGATAGCGAAAATAGCATCTTTAATATCTTTTTCAGTTAAGGCCGGAACAGATATTTTGGTATTTGGTAAGTTCACCCCTTTTTTAGAATGTAAAGGACCTCCTCTTAACACTTTGGTTTGAACGTTATTATTTCTATCAGTTTCAATCACTTCAAACATTAGTTTGCCGTCATCAACAAGAATTTTTTCACCTTTTTCAACGTCCTTGGGAAAATTTTGATAGGTCATAAAGGCCTTGTTTTCATCACCGGTACAATGTTCAGTTGTAAAGGTAAAATGGTCACCGGTGTTCAATACAACCCCTTCTTTCATTATACCAACGCGTAATTTAGGTCCTTGTAAATCAGCTAAAACTGCAACATGGAAATTGTATTCAGCATTTAGTTCACGAATATGCCGCACCCTTGTTTTAACGTCTTCATAATCAGCATGAGAAAAATTAACGCGGAAAACGTTAACTCCAGCAAACATCATATCTTTGATCATTTCTTTATTGGAAATAGCTGGTCCTAAAGTGGCAACTATTTTGGTCTTTTTTCGTTGAATCATAAATTAAAAAATTAAATTATCTCTGGATCTTAAGTCCATTGGGTCAATTGCGTATGAGGCAATTATATTATTTATTTTGTTGATATTGAACAAGGTTTTACTTAATTCATCAGCATCTTTTAAACCACTAATTTTGATAAAGTAATCTGTCATTTTCTTTTCAGGAATCAAATATGAAATTTTGGTCTCTTCCTGAAACAAATTACTTCGCTTAGAGCTCACATCCTCTGTAAAAACAAATTTGTTTGCTATTAACGACCAAGAAATAAAAGCCGAGTCATCGTCAAATGTAAAAAGAGGGAAACTACAATTTTTTGATAAATAGTCCAGGTCCTCCTTATTGCGTTTTAATTGAATATTCAATGTTTTATTTAAAAAATAGGCCATTCTATAGTCGGCAAGGATAGAATGTATCCCAATCAAATCATATTCATGATCATATTCAAAATCGATGGAATGAATTTTTGACACAATTTTAGGATTCAAACAAACATTTTTGCAAAAATAGAGATAGTTTTGATAAAACAACTCAATTTTCTGCGAAATCGATTGAGAAGTACGTATAAACCTGAGTTCGATTTAAAATATTAAACACAGAAAATCAGTAGTGCATTAGTTTTGAATTAAAAAACATGATTAATAACAG
>JAUXCI010000163.1 GCA_030618945.1 Flavobacteriaceae bacterium | reverse complement strand
GGGTAAAAAACCATTGTAAAAAACCAGGGAGCCGGCATAACCAACACTCGCTAAAACTGAACAGGCAATTCCATATTCAATATTTTCACCTGTAAAAAAATAGAGACCAATACAAGCTAAGGACCCGAGATAGGTGAAAAATTGCATGAATTGTTTTTTCAGACCACCAAAATCAGCTATTCCAGATAAAATCGGAGATATGAATACTATAATCAAAAAGGAAAACGATATGGCATATGAGTAAAGAACTGAGTTTTTAATTGTTAAATTAAAGAACTGAACCTCCTCACCCCCAAAAACATCTTGCGTCACCGTTAAATAATATATTGGAAATATTGCCGTAGTGACTATAAGGTTATAAACTGAATTGGCCCAATCAAATGATGCCCATGCATTTATAAGTCTTTTGTTGTTTTTCTCTAACATGTAAATAGGTTAACTTTTTTATATCCAGTTGAAATTTTGATCAAGATACTTAAAATTTAATAGCATAGAATTCAGAAATAATCAATTTTGATTTGTCAAAACCAAAGACTGTTTCATAATACTAAGCTATTGCTTTTTTAATTTTAAAACCGGGGATCTAAATTCTGAAAAATTTAAAGAAAAGCTCACCCTTTTATTAAAGAAAGAAAGACAGGAAGAAGATGTTTTTACAATTAATTTTTATGGCTGGCTGAAAGCGAAAATCATAAAGTACCTCTTCTGGCTTGTTCGGCTTCAATGGACTCAAATAGGGCCTTGAAATTTCCTTTTCCAAATGACTGAGCTCCTTTTCTTTGGATGATCTCAAAAAACAAGGTAGGCCTGTCGGTAAAAGGTTTTGTAAATATTTGTAGTAAATAACCCTCTTCATCACGATCAACCATGATTCCATGCTCCTTCAATACGTCCATACTTTCTGCTATTTCACCAACTCGTTCTCCAACGGTATCATAATATGTTCCTGGAACATATAAGAACTCCACCCCTCTTTTTTTCATTTCACTAACCGTGAACACGATATCATCAGTAGCCACGGCAATGTGTTGACATCCTGCTCCCTGATAAAAATCAATATACTCTTCAATTTGGGATTTCTTTTTCCCTTTTGCAGGCTCATTTATCGGAAACTTGATTCGTCCATTCCCATTGGTCATTACCTTACTCATCAAGGCCGTGTAATCAGTGGAAATATCCTTGTCATCAAAGGTGATCAAATTGGCAAATCCCATAACTTCATTATAAAATTTTGCCCAAATATTCATTTCGCCCCAGTCTACATTACCTACCATATGATCAATATATTTTAGACCAACTGTGGATGGATTATAATGTGAATCCCATGTTTCATAATTAGGCAAAAAAGGTCCTTTATAGTTCTTTCTCTCTACAAACACGTGTACTGTGTCTCCATAAGTGTGAATACCCGATCGGATCACTTCTCCATTTTCATCCGATTCTTTGGTAGGTTCAAAATACGATTTGGCGCCTCTTTTAGTCGTTTCCTGCCAGGCTTTGGTAGCATCATCTACCCAAAGTGCAATTACTTTTACTCCGTCGCCGTGTTTTACAAGGTGTTCATTAAGGTCGTTATTGCCTTCACTGGGCATGGGTGTGGTAAGCACCAATCTAATCTTATCTTGAACAACTACATAAGAGGTTCTGTCTTTTACACCGGTTTCCAAACCTGAATAAGCGAGTGACTGAAAGCCCAAAGCCGTTTTATAAAAAAGAGCCGCCTGCTTTGCATTACCAACATAAAGCTCCACATAATCAGTACCTAACAAGGGTAAAAAATCATCCGCATCCGGAAATATTTTATCCAATCCGTAATTGAAATTGTCTATATTTTTTAATTCACTCATGACATTTTAGTTTTAAATTATAAAAGACCTAAAGCTATCGCCTTTATTGATCTAACCAGGATTGAAAATAATCTTTATCAGCTAATTTCATCGCCTCTTCTGTAACCATAAGCGGTTTAAACGTATCTACCATTACGGCCAATTCCTGAGTTTCTTTTTTCCCTATACTTCTTTCCATAGCTCCCGGATGTGGTCCGTGAGGGATTCCAGCCGGGTGCAAGGTAATTTGACCTTTTTCGATATTGTTTCTGCTCATAAAGTCTCCATCTACATAATACAGCACTTCATCAGAATCTATATTGCTGTGGTTATAAGGAGCTGGTATGGCCTCCGGATGATAGTCATAAAGCCGGGGTACAAAGGAGCAAATCACAAATCCAGCCGATTCAAAGGTTTGATGGATCGGAGGTGGTAAATGCACTCTCCCTGTTATGGGTTCGAAATCGTGAATTGAAAATTTATACGGAAAATTATATCCGTCCCAACCCACTACACTAAAAGGATGCGCTGCATAAATATATTCATGAATCGTATCCTGCTTTTTTACTTTGACCAAAAAATCTCCTTTTTCATTATGGGTCTCTAACTCGCTTGGCGGATGTAAATCTCTTTCGCAAAAAGGAGAATGCTCAAGATGCTGACCAAACCAGTTTCTATATCCCTTGGGGGTATATACAGGGCTTTTGGATTCAACAATAAACAATCGATTCTTTGCCGTATCAAAATCTATTTGATAGATCATCCCTCTGGGAATTACTAAATAATCACCATAGCCAAAATCAATATTTCCAAGCATAGACCTCAATTTTCCTGAGCCTTGGTGTACAAAAATTAACTCATCTGAATCCGTATTCTTATAAAAATAGTCCTTTAAAGATTCACTGGGTGAGGCCAAACTGATCTGACAATCGTTATTGACAAGTACCGGCACTCTGCTTTTTAAATAATCTTCATCAGGTAACAGCTTAAAGCCCTTTAAACTAATTGATTTCATATTCTTATCAACTGCAATTTTCGGGGCTACATCATATGATCTTAGGATTTTTTTCACCTGGGTAGGTCGCTGTGTATGATATAAAAGAGTTGACATCCCGTCAAAACCGACCGTTCCAAAAAGTTCTTCATAAAAGAAATTTCCATTGTCATCTTTGAATACAGTATGGCGCTTAGGGGGAATATTACCTAAAGTATGATATCGTGGCATAAAGAAAAGATTTTAAAATTTAATACAAGAAACACAAAAGCACATCAAAATAACCGTTTTTATTCGGGATTTCTCTTTATGAGAAATTTGAGAAGTAATAATAATTCGGCAAAAATACGGCACATATTATATTTGCTCTTTCGATTTTAACAAATATAATAAATAAAATTTAAGAATATGAAAATGAAAAGGTTATTGATCTATTTGACCTCTGTAACTTTCCTGATTTGCGGAGCATATTTTTGTATCGTGGCCTCTACCCCATTTTTCAGCGTCATTTGATTCACATTACAACCAATACATGCACCGTGAAATTTAATATTAACAACATCTTTGTTTAAAGATACAAATGACACATCTCCACCATCCTTTAAAAGATATGGGCGAATTTCACTTAGCGCCTTTTCTATGTTACTCAATAACTCTTTTTTTACCATCTTCAAAAATTGATATCCAGGCCCAAAACTTGGGCCCTAAAATATTATTTAGTACTGCATCCTGACATCGTAGTAATTCTAACAACTTCTGTAGGAGGCAAATCTTCATTGCGCTTAACCAATTGACTCAACATGTTTTTTGCTGTATCAATAAAAGCTTGTTCTAAAACTGTATCATCTTGTAGCGCAACCGGATGTCCAAAATCTCCAGCTTCTCTTATACTCTGCACCAAGGGAATTTCACCCAATAAGGCTGTGTCTATATCAGCTGCCAGATGTTTGGCCCCATCTTTTCCAAAAATATAATATTTATTATCTGGTAATTCTGCCGGGGTAAAGTAGCTCATGTTCTCTACTATCCCTAAAACCGGCACCATAATATTTTCCTGTTGAAACATTGCTACGCCTCTTTTTGCATCCGCTAAAGCGATATTTTGAGGAGTACTCACAATAACAGCACCAGTAATTGGAACCGCCTGAACCATTGAAAGGTGTATATCACCTGTTCCCGGAGGAAGATCAATCAACATAAAATCAAGTTCGCCCCAATGTCCATCAAATATCATTTGATTCAAAGCCTTTGAGGCCATAGCACCACGCCATATTACAGCTTGATTAGGGTCAGTAAAGAAACCCAATGACAATATTTTTACCCCATAACTCTCAATAGGTTTCATTTTTGATTTACCGTCAATTTCAACCGATAATGGTCTTTCCTTAGCCACATCAAACATGATTGGCATAGACGGACCGTATACATCAGCATCCAATATCCCCACGCTAAAACCCATCTTGGCCAAAGTTACCGCCAAGTTAGCAGTAACAGTAGATTTTCCTACGCCTCCTTTTCCTGAAGCTATCGCGATGATATTTTTTACACCAGGGATTTCATTTCCTCTCATCGGGGCGGGTTTTTCGGGTGCATCAACTTTAACATTAACCTTAACATCGGTTTTTTCATCCACCCTATCATGAATAATTTTCATGATTTCCACCTCTATTTTTTTCTTAGCCTGTAAAGATGGATTTTTAATGGTTACATCCACTATGATCTCTTTTCCAAAAACAACCACGTTTGTAACCGCCTTGCTTTCTATAAGATTCACTCCTTCTCCAGGAGCAGTAATACCCTCCAGGGCTTTGTATATATCGTTTTTATTGAAACTCATTATTTCCTTAATTAAAATGATTCTAAACAACAAAGATACTAATTCTAAGAAAGTAAAAACTAATATAAATCACCTTAAACAAATTTAAGCCTCAAGAGTACTCTTGAATACCTCATATTTTATGTCAGGGTTCAATAATCAGGTTCTCATTTACTTCCCAATTCGCTTTAGCATCAATGATATGGCTTATATAATAAACTTTCTCGGGTTGCAATTTTTTTAAAAAATTTCCTGTATCCCATGCCTGATTCCCATTCTCATCATAAATAATGCGAACCATGAATCGTGCCGGTCTAAGGTGTTTGAATTGGTATTCCCGAGGTTCCGTAGCGTATTTTCTTCCCACAACCTTACCTTTATCGTCCATAAGATCTATGATCACGGGGTATTTTTCTATATTTTGCACAGTAAAAAAATATGAAGCATAGTCAGCAATTTTACCGGTACGGAAATTGGTCTTCAAAGTATCGTTCTGTACACCTAAAATATCTTCTATGCCACCTGGAGCTATAAATAGCTTGTATTTTTGTTGAACCTCCTTTTCAAATTCAAAATCAATGATTGACTTGTTCGCACTCAACTTTAATTTAAAGGGCACCTTTATTGAATCTTTGTCAATCAATTGAAATTTCGAAGTGTCAATTTTCATAATGGGAACAGTTGATCCTAGTTTAAATGTATCCCTTAAATGCAGCGTTACAGTACTGGAAAATGCCAACTTCATTGAATCAATTTCTTCTTCATTGACCACGATTTTGACTGAGTCAATAAATTTATCCTTGCTCACTTCCATGATAATCGTGTCTTTATCATAATTATTGAACCAATAATTCAAAGTATCCGTTTTTATGTCTTTGGCATAAAATGCTTTGAAGTCATTTGGCACATCTGATAAGACCCTAATTTTGACGTCTTCTGAATCTCCTTCAAACCCGATAATAATATGTCCTTTTGACACATCTTTGGGCCTTGAAACCGTCTTAAAAGGCAAGGATTCTTTAAATAAAGTGAGCTTAAAAATGCTATCACCCGGGACCGTGATAAAATCAGGGTGGAATGCAATTTTATCTTCCTTTGGATCATATTTATAATTCTTTCGGGCATCATTCAAGGCCACCAAACGATACGTCCCTTCTTTAATATTAGTCACCTCCCAATTCAAACTGTCAATAGTCCTGCCTACATAGGTCGGTTTTTCAAGATAAATTACTGAATCAGTATAAGCCTCATTTACAGGATACAGCATTATGGTTGGGTTTTCAATCATTTCCAGATTAAAGGCATCTTTAATAGGGCCCTTCACCATCAACGAATCGATATAATCACCCGTAGAGAAAATATATTTGAAATTATCCAACACATTTCCCTCCGTATTATCAAGGATACTTTGGGCAAAATTAAAAGTATAAGTTG
>JAUXCI010000280.1 GCA_030618945.1 Flavobacteriaceae bacterium | reverse complement strand
GCGTCCTTTCTACTGGGCTTATTAACACTTTAATCAATCTCGATGAGCAATTTAAGTAAACTATCCCTTCTTATCCCTTACAAAATGTAATGGTAGTATGATGCCTTTGCTTTAAGTTGAGGCAACACGGGCAAGCATTCGGCGACACTTATTGCTACAACTTATTGCCAAGATAGAGAAAGGTGTATTGAACCCATTACAGGTTTTATAACTAACTTCATAAATTAAACTCTTGCATTTGGGAGTTGATCCCCGGAGTAACCTCAAAAGTAAATGGCTCGTCGAATTGAAGGAGATCCAATAAATAACCTGGTAAAAGTCAATATTGTGGCTAACAGGAATTAATCTGACAGACTAAGATTCTTTGTAAAAGGTTCTTCATCAACCAAAACAATAAGTTGCGCTTTTGCCCTGGAAGCACCAATAAAAAACTGATGAACAATATCCGGTCTTTTACAGTACAGATCATTTAGTACCATGATAATTGTATTTTCTTCCAGACCTTTATATTTGAGCGCAGTAGTGTAACAAATGCCCTTATGTTGTTCGGTAAGGTTTTCGTTATTCAGTTTTATAAAACGATCCGGCATATTATTATCCAAAGGTTTGGATTTACCCCCTACTATCTCGTTACCACTTATTAGATTTGAGGAGAAAAGAACCGTCAAATCTTCTGTATTGATTCTATTTCTTCTAACCTGATTTTCAATTGTTTCAGGCAATTTTGTAACGTCTGCGTACTTGACGAACTTTACATCATTTCCATAATCTTTGCTAAAATCAAATCTGTTCTCATCAATTTCTTCGATTAGTTGCCTGATGCCTGGTCCGCCAATTGCCCTGAAGTTATCGTTTAGTTTGTAAATGGCAGAATGTTCTTTCAGAATTGCAAGAACGAGGTCGTATTCCTCCATCTCTCCCTTATGCTTTATAGATTGCTTCCCGTCATAAAAAACGTAGTACCTGCCTTTATCAATGCCAGGCTCATCGACAAGTAGATTATCCAGAACAGAATAAATTCCTTTACCAAAAATATCCTGTGCTTCGTCAACAACAATAAAGTCGTGTTTAGGTAATTTTTTCTGCGAATCGAGGTAGCTTATTGCTTCCTCTGCCAAATCCTTTATTTCACCAGCATTGTCATAAGTCAGTTTTTTGTTCATGCCGGATTCAGCAATTAGTTGTTGAATGTAATTAAAATAGGGGATAGCATAAATAAAATCATTCAGTTTATCATCCTCAAACTGCTTGTTTATCTTATTGGCAAGCAATTCGTTCCAGCACAAATAGATTCCTTTTTCATTATGTTCTTCGATTCTATTCTTGATCAAATCATAAGCGTAAGTTGACTTACCACTTCCCGGTGGTCCTTGTATCAGGATTTGTTTGTTTTCGTTTAAACCATGGAGAATGTTGAAATTGGTCTGCTGTTTTTTGTAAGCCACATCAATGGCTTTGCCATAAAAAATCTTTTTTTCATCGGGTACCACTTTTGGAAAGAAGATATTCCTCAGGTTTGTCAATTCTGCATCAGTTAGGTTCTGTTGATAGTAGCGTGCAGTGTTAGGTTCTTTTTGACTATGCCAATATTTTTGTTCTTCAATTGTATCAAGTACGAATTTCCAAAAGGAGCCGGAATTGATATCCCAATAATATTTGTATTCAATGCCATCATATTCAAAAGTTGATTTAGGGAATACAACTCCTGATGAAACAAATACATTATGAACATTTTTGTCTTTTAAGAATTTAATAATGGAATCCTGATTCCCATCAATTTGTATAAAAGGGTTCTTTTTCATTCTTTTAAATGGAGTGCCGGCATTGGTATTATAGTCTTTTTCAAAAAACTCACCCCTTTCTAACTTAACAAGTTTGTCTTTTACTTCCAGGACAAGTATTCCCCTTTTGTTAAGTATAATATAATCACATTCACCTCTATTTTGGTGGGTATGTTCGCTAATGTGAACAGAGTGCAGGACGTGCCAGTTATCCTTTGGATCTTCGAACTCTTCATTAAATAAAGTCTGGGTTACATACTCCCCTGTATTATCGATGTGGTATGTGTTATAGGTTTTAAGCATTTTGGTCTATTTTAGATTATTAGATAGTATTAGTACAACAGCTAATAATTATTATTTAGCGGCAAAGTTATATCCGACAATTCAATTGTTATATGACATTACATGTCATGTTTCTTTCAGTTGTCTGAAAATAATTGTAAGTACTCTAAATGAGATTTAGTCCCAGCTTTTCTCCACCAGACTTCCTTTCTCAGGATCTTTAACTGTTTTAATGTAAACATCAATCTCCTGCTGGAGGTCTTCGAGATGAGAAATAACCCCGACAACCCTGTTTTCTTTCCGTAACGACTTCAAGGTATCGAACACAATTTGTAAAGATTTTTTATCAAGTGTACCGAAGCCTTCATCCAGGAAAAAGAAATTTTGTTTTGAGTTGATTTGTTTCTGAACGCTTTCAGCCAGAGCAAGGGCAAGTGAAAGTGAAGCCTGAAATGTCTGACCACCAGATAAAGTCTTAATATGCCTGACTCTGCCACTATTTAAATAGTCAATTACTTTAAAGCTATTGTCATCGGCCAGCTCAAGTTTGAGTTGTTGGCGGGTCAGTTTTAAAAAGCGACTATTGGCCTGATTGACCAGGTTTTGTAAGTAAACAGAAGAAATAAAATTAACGAATCCATTTGCCTTGAAAAGCTTTGACAAAGTATTTAGATTATAAGCCCTGTTTTCGAAAAAATCAATTTCTTTTTTGAGCTTCACTTTTTCTTCGAGTTTGGCTTTAAGTGATTTAATCTCTTGATTGATTGCGCCGATTTTTTCTTTAATATCTGATATTAAACTCTTCTGTTCTTCAATTATTTCTGATAGTTCGGCAAACGCTTTTTCATCAAATTGCTTTCCTTCTGCCTTTCTTTCCAGCTTTTTCAGATCGTTTTTCGCAACGTGCATTTCTTCTTTGAACGCTTTCACTGCTGCCTTTTCAATCCTGGTGTCAATATCTAAACGTAAAATATCATTGACCTCTTGAACATTAGTAAAATCAGAATTGACAAGCGCCAGATCAATGTCTTCAGCATTGGATTGCAAATTTTCTTTGATGCCTTTTCGTTGTTTTGCT
>JAUXCI010000003.1 GCA_030618945.1 Flavobacteriaceae bacterium | reverse complement strand
CATATGAATAAAATGGTTCCTGAAAATATGCCTTATTATAGGCATAATTATGAAGGAAATGATGATATGCCTGCTCATATAAAAACATCCTTGATGGGATCTTCTGTTCAAATACCAATTACAAATGGAAAACTAAATTTGGGTATTTGGCAAGGTATTTACCTGGGAGAGCACAGAGATTATGGAGGCTCGAGATCACTGGTGATAACAGCTTTCGGGAGTTAGGTTAATTAATTATTCATTGAACAAATTTCATTTGATAAAAGTGAAAAGGGAGAGGGTTGATGTGAGAATTTTTCAATCAGGATTTATTAGCAATTAATCAGAGGTTAATTTTGCATCAACTTTGGCCCTACCTTTAATAATTGTCAGGTTTAAAGCGAATAATTGATCATCGACCTCCTTTAAAATACTTTCCAAGGCATCATGATCTTCAAGTTCTTTTTTAAATCTGCTCAGCGTGCTATGTCCCGGAACATTGTCTTCCAGTGTAAGTCCACAAAATTTAAGGGCAGAAATACTGTCATATACAATGGCTTCCGTTTGTGTATCGGAGAGCTGGTACCATTGAGAGATCAAATGCATTTTAAAAAGCAAAAGAGGTGAATAGGCTTTGGCCCCACGATCAGTAAGACCTTTGGTATAAGTTTTTTTTAGTTTTTTCGCGATTGGGTCCCAATCAATGGATTTGTTGACCTGAGCGAAAAACTCATTTTTCCCACTGTGCTTGTCCACAAAAGGGGCGACAAAACTTCTTTGTGGGTCATTGATATTTTTATAACTTTTCACCTTTCCAAGGTACGACATATACAATTGAAAAACAACTTGCTAATCATTTTTGAATTGGAAATTTTAGGACTTTTTTGCATCAAAATAGTAAGGGCCTTTTGAATAAATGACGTATTAATTATTACATTAGCAAGTATATAATATGCCCAAATCATGAATAATAATTCCTTACTTAAAATAGGCCTTATATTGGCCATGTTTCTTGTTCTCCCGACTAACCTTTATCCTCAGAAAAGAAAGAAATCAAAAACCACTTCTCAAGAGATACAGTATGATGAAAATCTTTATAAGGGATTAGAATATAGATTAATAGGTCCATTTAGAGGAGGTAGATCCGCCGCGGTTACCGGAGTTCCCGGAGATGCTAATCTCTTTTATTTTGGATCAACAGGTGGTGGCATTTGGAAAACGCTTGATGGAGGTAGGTCCTGGGATAATATTTCAGATGGATTTTTTGGTGGAAGTATAGGTGCGATTTCAGTTTCTGAAACTGATAAGAATGTGATCTACGTGGGGGGCGGTGAAAAAACTGTAAGGGGTAATGTATCCTCAGGATATGGGGTCTGGAAAAGTGAAGATGCGGGTAAAACCTGGATTTCTTCTGGATTGGAAAAATCGAGACATATTTCCAGAATTGCCATACATCCTAAAGATTATAATACAGTTTATGCGGCTGTCATGGGTAATTTATACAAATCAACACCTGAAAGAGGGGTTTATAAAACGGTTGACGGAGGTAAAACATGGAAAAAAATACTCTTTTCAAATGATCATTCTGGAGCCGTTGATTTCAAACTGGACCCTAATAATCCAAGAATCATGTATGCCTCAACTTGGAGAGTTCAAAGAACTCCGCATAGTTTGAGCAGCGGAGGAGAAGGATCAGCGCTGTGGAAAAGTTCAGATAGCGGTGAAACCTGGAAAGAAATTTCTAAAAACAAAGGTTTCCCAACAGATACTCTTGGAATCATCGGTGTTACCGTATCTCCTAAAAACTCACAAAGGGTATGGGCCATGGTTGAAAATAAAGAAAAAGGAGGTTTGTACAGAAGTGATGATGGAGGAGATACCTGGACAAAAATAAATGATGAACGTAAATTAAGACAAAGGGCTTGGTATTATACACGGTTGTATGCAGATACCAAAGATGAAAACACTGTTTATGTCCTTAATGTAAGGTATCATAAATCGACAGATGGAGGAAAGTCGTTTACAACGCACGGGGCTCCACATGGCGATCATCACGACCTTTGGATAGATCCGGCGAATTCAAAACGGATGATCATAGGTGATGATGGTGGGGCTCAAATTAGTTATGACGGCGGAGAAACCTGGAGTACTTACCACAACCAGCCTACTTCACAATTTTATAGGGTAACCACTGATAATAGTTTTCCATTTAGAATCTACGCTGCGCAACAGGACAATTCTACTGTTAGAATAAGACATCGAAGTGATAGCAGGAATATTGGCGAAGAAGATTGGGAATCAACAGCTGGAGGTGAATCTGCCCATATTGTAGTGGATCCAACAAATGATGATATTGTTTATGGAGGTAGTTACGGTGGCTTTCTTACCAGAGTTAACCATAAAACAGGCACGGTTAGAGCCATTAATGTATGGCCGGATAATCCGATGGGTTCTGGCGCAAATGGTATGAAATACAGGTTTCAATGGAACTTCCCTATTCTATTTAGCAAGCACAACCCAAAACGACTATATACATTTTCCAACCATGTTCACGTTACTGAAAATGAAGGTCAGAGTTGGGAGTTACTAAGTGAAGATCTTACCAGAAATGATCCCGAAAAACTGGCGTCAAGCGGAGGTCCGATCACCCAGGACAATACAGGCGTAGAATATTATTGCACCATTTTTGCAGCTGATGAGAGCCCTTTAAAAGAAGGCTTACTTTGGTTGGGAACAGATGATGGCTTGGTGCATTTGACAAAAGATGAGGGTAAAACCTGGGAGAACATTACGCCTGAAGGCATGCCCGAATGGATGATGATCAACAGCATTGAACCCTCAAATTTTGATGAAGGTACATGCTATATTGCCGGAACAAGATATAAGCTGGGCGATTTCAAACCATATCTATATAAAACTGTGGATTATGGAAAGTCATGGACTAAAATCACTAATGGAATAGAAAACCAGCATTTTACAAGAGTCATACGTGAAGATCCTAATCAAAAAGGACTTTTATATGCCGGAACTGAGACCGGTATGTATATTTCTTTTAATGATGGAAACAGCTGGCAGAAATTTCAACTTAATTTGCCCATCGTTCCTATTACGGATTTGGCGATCAAGGAAAATAATCTTATCGTCGCTACCCAGGGCAGAAGCTTATGGATGATTGATGACCTTAGCTTATTGCACCAAATGGAGAAGGCAAAAACAGCTAATGGCGATTATTTATTTGCCCCCAAAAGCGCTTATCGAACCAAGGGATCGGGAGGGAAAAAATCAAATAAAGCAGGAACCAATCTGGAAAACGGAGTAATTACCTATTTTAATCTGCCCGACTTTGAAGAAAAAAAGGATAGTATTTACCTTAGTTATCTCTCAACAGATGGTGATACTCTGGCATCCTTTTTCAATCATGCCAAAGAAAAGAAAGAACAATTAAAACTGGAAGAAGGAGCCAATAAGTTCGTTTGGAATATGAAAACCAAAGGAGCTGAAAAGCTGGATGGAATGATTTTTTGGTGGGCGAGTTTAGATGGGGCAAAGGTAGTGCCTGGAGCATATGTGGTAAACCTGAACATCAATGGATCAATTCAAAATCAGGCCTTTGAAATTCTCCCTGATCCAAGGGCGGAGGTATCAATTGATCAAATGGAACAACAATATGAATTTGTATCTGAAGTAAATAAAACCATTGACAAGGCACATCAATCAATCAAAAAGATAAGGAAGATAAACAGTCAACTTGATGATTTTATTAAACAGTACAGCGGAGATGAGAATGTTAAGGAACTGGTCGAAAGAGCTAAGGAATTAAAGAAATCTCTTACTGAAATTGAAAAGGCTTTATACCAAACAAAGAATAAAAGCAATCAGGACCCCTTGAATTTTCCAATTAAATTGACAAATAAACTTGGGCATTTGAACAGCTTGGTCACCATGGATGATTTTCCACCCACTGCTCAGGATATTGCCGTTCAACAAGAGTTGTCAAAACAGATTGAGAAACAATTAATAGCTTTTGATGAATTGATAGACAAAGAAATTCAAGGATTTAATGTTAACTTTAATGAGCTGAAATTGAAATACCTGTTTCTGGAATAGGAAAATGCGTATTGTATTAAACCTTAACATTTAATCTCTAATACTGAAGAATTCACCCAGTGAAAAAATTGAAATACCTATTGGTTTATATTTTACCTATTATAGTTTACTTCGCTTTTAACGCAAAAGGGATCATGACTTTTTTTCCTGTTGTCTTTGTCTTTGTTCTGTTACCCTTAGTTGAACTTCTTATAAAACCGGATCACACAAATTTTGATGGTGAAATTATGCTGAATGAAAAGAAGAGTAAAGTATACGATTGGATTCTTTATTTGTCTTTGCCCATACAACTTTTGATGCTTGTGTCATTTTTCTTTGTAATTGACTTGACTCCTTTGGATTCTATATCCTTCTATGGAAAGATTTTTGCCATGGGGCTTATGTGTGGGGTAATTGGAATTAATATAGGTCATGAATTAGGCCATCGCAGTAAAAGGTGGCAGCAATTTCTGGGAGAAATTCTCTTATTGACTTCATTAAACACGCATTTTTTGCCATACCACAACGAGGGGCATCACAGGGAAGTTGCAACACCTGATGATGCTGCTACCGCCAGAAGAGGAGAATTGCTTTTTGTTTTCTGGTTTAGGTCTCATTTTAGTAGCTATGCCAAGGCCTGGCAAATAGAAAATCGCAGAATGAAAAACACAGGAAAATCAGTTTTTTCAATTTCAAACAAGATGATTTTCTATACGCTCGCTAACATCTTATTGCTACTCGGTATTTATTATTTTTTTAATATAAAAGTATTATCCGCCTTTGTTTTAGCGTCTGTTATAGGGATACTGTTATTAGAAACGGTTAATTATATAGAACACTACGGATTGTTAAGAGAAAAAAATAGCTCAGGAAGGTATGAGCGCGTTAAAAGAACTCATTCCTGGAATTCTGATCATCAGATAGGTCGTTTGATGTTGTTTAATCTGTCAAGGCATTCTGATCATCATTATAAAAGCAGCAAAAAATATCAAGTATTAGAATCCTTAGAAGAAAGCCCACAAATGCCAACGGGTTACCCCGGGATGATGATGCTTGCCTTGATTCAACCCTTATGGTTCGCCATCATGAATAAAAAACTAGAAAATGTGAATAAGAAACCTCTTCCAAACTAATCTTTTAAAATAGACCTTGCTTTAATCATTTGAAATAATTCTTCTAACGGGAGCCGGAGCCTGAATATTTTCTTCCTTAAGTGTTTTAAAGATTTTAAGTGAAATTTCACTATCCGTTTTTAACGTATCTGAAAAGGTTGTCCAATACAGCATCGCAAAATCCAGATTACCATCAATTCCATAACCATAAAAGTAAGTTTTTGGCGCTGGTTCAGCACTGGTATTTGGATGTTCTAAGGCGATCTTATTGAATAATTCAATTACTTTTTCAGGGTCAGCCTCGGACGATGTTTTCATGGCAATTTTACTCCTTCGGTTTCTATTTGAAAGCGTATAGTTAATAACCTTTTTAGAAATCAGATCTCCGTTTGGTATGATAACCTCCGCGCCTGAATAGGTTCTGATATTACTAGATCGCACACCGATACTCGTGACAACACCCATTTCCATATCGACTTCAATAGCATCGCCTAAATTAATTGGTCTTTCAAACGCTAGGATTAACCCGGACACAAAATTGAGCACGACATTTTGTAACCCAAAACCAATACCAACTCCCAATGCACCTAATATAAATCCAAGCTTGCTAAGATCTACACCAGCCGCGGTTAAACCGATATACAGTCCTAAAGAAATAACAACGATGCGAAGTACCAGTGAAATTGCAGGGGCCACACCCCTGGGTAATACATCAACCATCCATTCATCCTGAAACAAGGCAGCAGCTATTTTAGAAATGATTAGGGTAAACACAAATATTCCAATAAAGGCTAATATACCACCCAAGGATATTGTCATTTCGCCAACCAGCCATTTCATGGCCATTAAATTGTCAAACCATTCAAGAATAAAGCTGTATAATTCAAATCCTTGGAGCGTAAAAAACAGCCAAAAAAGTAGTCCGATCCAGCCAAGAAGTGGTTGGATACGTTGGTGAGTCGCGTTGACCATGGTGGTCAGGGTTTGAATATTTGAAGTTTTCCTGAGTTTAAAAATCAATACAAAAATACTTGTCATAACCTTGATTGATAGAAATATAACTACCCCAAAGGTCATGGAATACAATACAGCTTTAGACAAAAAGTTAGACAAGGCAACCATGCCAATGATATTGGCGAAAATTGAAAATATTAGAATTAGGATAAAGAGAATGGAAACCGGTTTGAAAATTCTTATGATTTGTGAAAAAGCATCTTTGTCTTCCATCACCACTTTTCTTCCAATTATCAGAACATAAAGAAGAACCATGGAATCAAGAATTAACAACCACCGAACCAGAATTGATTTAAGCCCAATAAAAGCTTCAAAAGTATTGATAATATATACCGCAAATAGCAACCACAAAAAGACCTTAATTTTTTTGGTAGTTAGTTTGGGCAATAGCAAAATTGAGGCTAAAAGAATAATTAGAATGTGAAATTCTGCAAAAGCAGGTACCATTGAACCATAGAAAAAGGCAGAAATAAGTAACCCTAAAGAAAGAGTTGATAAAAGTGGATTTGCAAGCACTATTTTGGCCTGGAGCTCAATGGGGCTTTTAATCGTGGTTATTTGCTTCTTCCATTTTGTATTGGCAATAATCAAAAACACTAAAAAAAAGATTAAAAACCCGAGCTGAAGCAACACGATTTTAATATTTAATTTGTAAAAATTTATAAATTGTTCTCTATTTTGTTTAACTCCTTTGATTATAAGACTTGTTGAGCTCGATTCCACCTGAGTCAAACTGTCCAACCCGGCATTTTGGGTTACTCCCGATTTCCATATGACATCACTGTCAAAAACAAAATAATCTTTTTGTCTTTTTAGTTCGGCTAATTCTATATTAGATATTTCTTCATCAATGATCAGAATTAAATCTGTGATCTTTTTTTGCGTCATAAACACACGATCCAATCCGGTATGGGCGGATGCCATCATTTCCTCCAGGATCTCAATGGATTTATCGAGCCCATCAGTTATATCTTTAGACTCGCTGCGCTCACTTAACTCTTTTTTTGTAAGCTCCCATTTGGTAATATCATAGAACACATCATTGATGATTTTGCTTATTTCTTCAGTCCGATTTTTAATAA
The DNA here is from genome assembly GCA_030618945.1 of Flavobacteriaceae bacterium. Lineage (GTDB taxonomy): Bacteria > Bacteroidota > Bacteroidia > Flavobacteriales > Flavobacteriaceae > Lutimonas. The sequence goes on along the minus strand of JAUXCI010000003.1, from coordinate 20,703 downwards.
TTCTTTGGTATTCACTCAAGACCGATTTATAACTATTCCACTCTACGTTTCTAACCTTTAAATCTCTTAGTGTAACGTCTTCTCTTTTGAGAAATACGGAATCCACCAAAGCCAAGATTTCAGGTGTTCTAACATCGATAATAGAATCGATCTCAGTTATTTTTTCGCTTTGAGCCAAGGTTGTTTTTAGTTTTAACACTTGTAAGCCTAAGGCCTCTGATTCTTCTGAGATATCTCCTATGGCAATGGAAGTAGTGGCTCCCGTGATACTATCTTTTTTAGTTTCTTCATTTTGAGCATGTATAGAAACAGAAAAAATTAAGATAAAAAGAAACAGATAAGAAGGACTTAGTAAGCGCGATTTCATATTTTTATGTTTAAGTAGAACAAGATAATAAATTTTAGTAACCTTCCAGGTTGAAATGCTAAACCTAGAAGGTTAATAGGAAGAAATTCGAATGGTTGACAACAAGAATATTTTACGCCTTGGAATGGCTGATATTACTAGTAAACCGCGAGGGACAATCAACGGTTCAGTTAGACGATTAAACTAGCACAAAAAAGTATTTTGAAATGAAAAAAATAGGTATGATAGGGGGTATGAGCTGGGAATCAACTCAGTTGTATTACGAATTGCTCAATAAAAAAGTCAAAGAACTCATTGGAGGATTTCATTCAGCTGATTGCGTAATTGAATCTTTTGATTTTGCCCAAGTTGCCAAACTGCAGAAACAAGATGATTGGAAAGCCCTTGATGCGCTCATGATACAAAGAGCCAAATCTCTTGAAGCTGCGGGCGCTGAAATGATTTTGATTTGTGCTAATACCATGCACCTGTGCGTCGACGCGATCAATAGAAACACAAATATTCCAATTGTTCATATTGCCAAGGTAACCGCTGAAAAGATCAAAGGCCTTGGACTGAATAAGGTGGCTTTGCTGGGAACCAAGTTCACCATGGAGAGAGATTTTTTCCGAAAAATACTTGAGGAGGATAATATTGCTGTTTTGGTCCCAAATCAAATGGATAGAGATTTGGTTCATGACACCATCTACAAGGAATTGGTTTTAGGCGTTTTGACCGAATCATCCAAAAAGACCTATTTGAGAATTATTCAAGACCTGAAAATAAGGGGAGCTCAGGGAGTGATCCTCGGTTGTACCGAAATACCTTTATTGATACATCAGGAAGATGTTGACCTGCCACTTTTTAACACGACTAAAATACACGCAGAAAAGGCCGTTTATTTGGCACTCGAAAAAGAAACCTGATATTTTATGATTTTAAGGCCAATTGTATTCTTTTCCTGTCCTTGTCAACTTCCAAAACCTTGACAATGATTTGCTGATGAAGGCTTACAATTTCATTTACATCCTTGACGAAGGTATCCGATAAGTTTGAAACGTGTATCAATCCATTCTCTTTTATGCCCAAATCCACAAAGCATCCAAAATTGGTAATATTGTTGATAATCCCGGGAAGTAATTGTCCTTCTCTTAGGTCATCAATGGTTTTGATATTTTGATTAAAAGTAAACACTTTAGCTTTTTGCCTAGGGTCAACACCTGGTTTCTCAAGTTCTTTAAGAATATCTTTCAAGGTTGGAATCCCGATAATGTCAGTGCAATATTTATTGAGATCGATTTCTCCAAGTAGTTTGCTGTTTCCGATCAAGGAGGAAAGATCTTCATTTTCATCTTTTGCCATTTGAGCAACTATAGGGTAGGACTCAGGATGAACGGCTGAGTCATCAAGAGGGTTTACGGCATTTTTAATCCTTAAAAACCCTGCACTTTGTTCGAAGGCTTTGTCTCCCAGCCTAGCTACTTTTTTAATTGCTTTTCGATTGGTAAAGGCACCGTTTTCATTTCTGTAATTCACAACATTAATGGCCAGCTTCTCACCAATACCTGAAACATGACTCAATAAGGAAACGCTGGCTGTATTTATATTTACGCCGATGGTGTTCACACAACTTTCGACTACCTGATCCAAAGAAAATTTTAATTTATTTTGATCTACATCGTGCTGATACTGCCCAACGCCGATAGATTTTGGATCAAGTTTTACCAATTCAGCCAAGGGGTCCGCCAATCTTCGTCCAATAGAAACTGCCCCTCTAACCGTAACATCGTAATTTGGAAATTCTTCTCTGGCTATTTTAGAGGCTGAATAAATAGAGGCTCCAGCTTCGTTAACTACAAATACCTGAATATCTTTATTAAAACGCATTTTTCTGATCAAGGCTTCTGTTTCTCGAGATGCGGTTCCGTTCCCAATGGCGATGGCTTCGATTTTATAAGCATCCACCATGGAGTTAATCTTTTTCATGGCTCCAATCTTGTCGTTTTGGGGAGCATGGGGGTAAATATTTTCATTGTATTCCAAATCGCCTGAGGCGCTTAAACAAACAATTTTACAACCCGACCGATAGCCAGGATCAATGGCAAGAACCTTTTTTTCGCCAAGCGGAGCTCCCAAAAGTAATTGCCTAAGATTATTTGCAAACACTTTAATGGCATTTTCATCTGCAGCCTCCTTTGCATTTTGAAGAATTTCATTTGACATGGAAGGGAAAAGTAACCTTTTATAGGAATCTTCAATGGCCGTATAAATCTGATCGGCACATGCCTTACTCGTATGTACAATTCTATCTTTGAGTTCGTTCAATAATCTTTCGTGATCAAGCTCTATTTTCAGCCTGATAAATCCTTCTCGTTCTGCCCTTAAGATGGCCAATAACCGATGAGAAGGGCAAGATTTAAGGTCTTCTTCCCATTCAAAATAATCCTTAAATTTTAAGGCTTTGTCGCTTTCGGCTTTGCTTTTAACTACCTTGGTTTGAACCCTGGCAAACTTGTTTAAATGCCAGCGAATTTTATTTCTGAGATCTTGTCTTTCATTCATCCACTCAGCAATGATGTGCCTGCTCCCTTCAAGTGCTGCGTCAACATTGGGAATTTCATCATTCAAATATTTGGCCGCGATAGGTTTTAATGGTTCAGCTTTTTGTCTCATAATAATTTTGGCCAGAGGCTCTAAACCATTGAGACGCGCCTTTTCCGCTTTGGTTTTTCGTTTTCTTTTGAATGGGAGATAGAGATCTTCAAGTGTGTTCAGATCAATTGCAGATAAGATTTGCTTTTTTAGTTCATCGGTGATGGGAACTTGTTCAGCTATTGCCTTAAGGATGGTTGTTTTTCTTTTATCCAACTCCTCAAACTGTTTTTTGAAGTTTAGAATCTGACCGATCTGAACTTCATCGAGATTACCGGTTCTTTCTTTTCTATATCTGGAAATAAAAGGAATGGTACAATCCTCATTAAAGAGTTCAATAGTATTTGAAATGCTCTTTTGAGGCAATTGAGTTTTAGACGTAATAAAATTTAGAAGATCCATTCAAAACAATTTTGGCAGCGTAATTAACTTACTTTTTCACCATTAGCCACCGAATTTTTATCCGGTTCAATAAAGCAAAGTTTGCCTTCGGGCGCATCGCTCATCAGAATCATTCCCTGGCTTTCTACACCTCTTAAATTTCTTGGAGCTAGATTTACCAATACTGACACTCTTTGCCCTATGATGTCTTCCGGTTTAAAGCTTTCGGCTATACCACTTACAATGGTTCTTATATCAATACCTACGTCAACTTTTAGCTTTAATAATTTTTTGGTTTTAGGTATTTTTTCAGCTTCAAGAATGGTTCCAATTCGTATATCAAGTTTGGTAAAATCCTCAAAGTTAATGGTCTCTTTTTGCGGCTCTAAAATTTCCTCGGCGTTACTTTGTTTAGTCGCTTCCAGCTTGTCTATTTGTATTTGAATTTCTTTGTCTTCAATTTTTGCGAAAAGCAATTCGGCCTTCTTGATTTGGTGACCCGATGAAATCAAAGTTTTTCGATCAATAACTGATTGCCACTCTAACGAATCCAATGCATCGATTCCTAAAATAGTTTTGAGTTTTTTACTCGTAAACGGCAAAAAGGGTTCGCATAAAATTGATAGTCCGGCAGCAATTTGCAAGGCCACATTCATTATGGTTTGTACTCTTTCCGGATTTGTTTTGATTTGTTTCCAGGGCTCTTCATCAGCGAGATATTTATTACCCAGTCTTGCCAAATTCATTAGTTCTGATAAAGCCTCCCGAAATCGGTATCGGTTGATCGAACTTGAAATTATTTCTGGAAAAGCAGCAAGTTGATCTAAAGTTTGCTGATCAAGGGTTGTCAGATCCTTTGATTCAGGAACTATGCCCTCATAGTATTTATTGGTCAATACAACAACCCTGTTGATAAAGTTACCAAAAATGGCAACCAATTCATTATTGTTTCTGGCCTGAAAATCTTTCCAAGTAAAATCATTATCCTTGGTTTCAGGTGCGTTGGCAGTAAGTGCATACCTTAAAACATCCTGCTTATCAGGAAAATCTTGTAAGTATTCATGAAGCCAAACAGCCCAGTTCTTCGAAGTAGAGATCTTATTGCCTTCCAAATTCAAGAATTCATTCGCAGGTACGTTTTCGGGAAGGATATAACTACCCTGAGCTTTTAGCATAGCAGGGAAAATGATACAATGAAAAACGATATTGTCTTTTCCAATAAAATGAACAAGGTTTGTGTCTTCGCTCTTCCAATAGGGTTCCCAATCTTTTCCTACTCGACTCGCCCATTCTTTGGTTGACGAAATATAACCTATGGGAGCGTCGAACCAAACATAAAGCACTTTTCCTTCAGCACCTGGTACGGGAACCTGAATACCCCAATCAAGGTCACGGGTTACGGCACGAGGCTTCAACCCGTCGTCAATCCATGATTTTACCTGCCCCAGTACATTGGTCTTCCAATCAGCCTTGTGACCCTTTAAAATCCAGTCGTTTAACCAATCCTGATATTCATTGAGCGGGAGGTACCAGTGTTTGGTTTCTTTAAGAGATGGAATATTACCGGTAATTGCAGATTTGGGATTGATCAAGTCCTGAGCATTATGGCTGGTACCACAGTTTTCACATTGATCCCCATAGCTTTCTTCATTGCCACATTTTGGACAGGTACCAATTATAAATCGGTCAGCTAAAAACTGGTTCGCTTCCTCATCATATAATTGGGCAGAAGTTTCTTCAATAAATTTTCCTTGTTCGTACAGATCCTTAAAAAAACCTGATGCAGTTTCATGATGGATTTTTGCAGTGGTTCTGGAATAATTATCAAAGCTAATACCAAAATCCTCAAAAGAAGTTTTTATGATCTCGTGGTACTTGTCTACCACGGCTTGTGGTGAGATTCCTTCAGCCTTAGCCTTTAAGGTAATCGGCACCCCATGCTCATCAGAACCGCAAACAAAAGCCACATCCTTATGGTTTAAGCGCAAATATCTGGCATAAATATCTGCAGGAACATAGACCCCAGCCAAATGCCCGATATGAACAGGACCATTGGTATAAGGTAAAGCAGCGGTAATAGTATATCTTTTAGGATTTTGCATGAGTAAAAATTAAGACCACAAAAGTAAGAAAAAGGCCATACATGTAAATTTTTATTTTCATTATTCCACGTCTTGAGGATACTTGTCTGTTGATTGAGGTAAAACAAATTTTAAATTCTATTTTTATCAAAAATTTGACGATGTATTTTACAGAAAAACGCAAGCTGATAGTATTATTTTCGTGTTTCCTTTTCACTTTTAGTATCATGGCTCAAAATGATCAGGAAAGGACAATCACCAGAGACCTGGTTAAACCACCAAGCCTTAAAAAAGGAGATACCATTGTTATTCTGTCTCCGGCTGGCAAATTGAAAGACAGAACCGCGGTTGATCCCGGTATTGAATTGGCGAATCACTGGGGTTTGGTTGTTTTTTTTGGAAACCATTTGCTTTCACAGGATAATACTTTTGCAGGAACAGATGAACAACGCTTGGAGGATCTGCAAAAAGCTATGGATGACCCTAGTATCAAAGCAATATGGGCAGCCAGAGGTGGTTATGGTACGGTAAGAATTATTGATGATTTGGATTTTACGAAGTTCGCGGAAAACCCAAAATGGCTAATAGGCTACTCTGACATCACTGTTCTCCATAATAAAATCAACGAGTTGGGATACCAGTCCGTTCATGGGCAAATGCCAATGACTCTTGATCTGGAAGATCCTGTTCAAAGGGAATCCATTAAAACCTTATACCAAACGTTGTTCGGCAAAAAATTGCAGTATAAAATGGAATCTTCCGCTTATAATAGAGAGGGAGAAAGCACAGGTCAATTGGTTGGTGGAAACCTTTCCATTGTTTACAGTATGCTTGGTTCTGACACCAATTTAAACATGAATGGAAAAATTCTTTTTATCGAAGACGTTGGAGAAGCACTTTATCACATTGATAGAATGATGATCAGTTTGAAGCGGGCGGGGTATTTTAAGAATTGTGAAGGTGTGATCGTGGGAAACTTTAAACTAAAGAAAAATGAAGGGAATAGTTTTGGAAAAACCCTTGAAGAAATAGTGTTGGAGGCAGTAGAAGGAACTGATTTTCCGGTGGTATTCAATTTTCCTGCAGGGCATCTTGATGACAACAGAACGCTATTGCTCGGAAGTTATGTAGATATGAAAGTATCAAATAAAAAAACCAGAATTCGCTTTAGATAAATTATGGCTGCTCACAACGAACTTGGCAAAATCGGGGAGCAATTAGCCTATGACTATTTGATCCAAAAAGGATATAAAATAAAGGAAAGAAACTGGCGACATCAAAAGGCAGAGGTTGATATTATTGCCATAAAAGATAACGTTTTAGCAATTATTGAGGTTAAAACAAGGTCTACTGATGTTTTTGGTGACCCAAAGGGTTTTATCGATAAAAAGAAGATCAATCTACTGGTCTCAGCAATAGATAAATACGTGTGTATGAAAGGCCTTAACGTTGAGGTAAGATTTGATGTTATTGGAATAATCAAGGATAGCAAGCAGACTCAGTTAGAACATATAGAAGATGCCTTTTATCATTTTTAAAATTTCTGTGCAAATTACACTGGCTTTCCCAATAATAATATCAAAGAAAGTCAATATTTATTTTGTTTCAAACATAGATTTTAACTCTTCGAAATCTACCGGTTTAGCTAGGATATTTTTATCAGCATCCAAAACAAAATAGGTGGGTATGGCATTGACACCATAATCTTTAACCTTTTCGCTGGACCATTTATCTAGATCTAATATATTTATAAATTCGTAGTGTTCTTTTGTCATAAATTCCCAATTCTCTTTATCATCTTCTAATCCAACTGCAACTACTTTCATATTTTCAATGCCAATGATGAAGTCGTAAAACTCTGGAATTTCAACTTGACAATGAGGGCAGTTAGAACTGAAGAATAATAAGATATAATAGTCGGTCCCAGTGAGCCCGTGTAAATTATTTTTTACACCATCCTGTTCCCAATAAAAATCCGGGGCCATTGTACCAATAGCAGTTTTCAATGAGGCCACTACCTTGTTTCTCAATACTTCATCCTGATATTTAGCGGGCAATGCATTATAATAATGATCAATTACATAGTTAATCATAACAACATTCTCTTGACTCAAATATTCCTGTATTAAGGACTCTTCAAAACTTTTTAAGGTCTTGTAATCTTTATTTATCCATGCAATAGATTTGTCAATAGCTTCTTGTTGAAGAGAATCTTTTGCTTCGATATTATCGGCTTGATTTAAATAAAACACATAATCGTTCAGTCGGTCATTGATAAAGGTTGAATGGCTTAAAACTGTATCCTTTAGATCAATGGAATCGAAAAAATGTTCCTTGATTCCATTGAGGTATTCATTTGCGTTTTTATACGGCCTTGCTGCATTATACTGCCTGCTGGCTCTGATAAAGTGATTAGCGTATGTTCCCTGTGATTTTTCCTCAAATTGGCCTTGTTTTTCCCTCAAAAAGGATAATTCCTCCTGATAGGTTTCAATGATCTTTTCCGTTTCAACTTCATTTATTGATTTAAAATAAAGCACCTGGAGAGAGTCTATTTTCCCCTGTTGAGAACGAATGAGGCTGTAATAGTCATGAACTAGATTGTTTTCATCAGATTCTGAAAAATGAAGGGATTCTTCAGGGTTATTGGGATCGAATGAAAAGACAATCTCTTCTTTGTTATAAATAAATTCTACATACAGGCTGTTCTCAATCTGATAATATGCTCTGTAGACACGTGAAGCTTCCTTTTCATCAATTTTAAATTCAAAGGCCCCTTCTACTACATCTGAATTATCCATATAGGTTTGGTTGCCATTTTCAAGTTTGTAGAGCAATATCCAGGAATAATTAAGACCTGGATCGATTGATCCTTTGATTGAATATTGGGCATGCGAAGCAGCACAGACGAATAAAAAGCAGATAAATAAATTTCGCAGCATTTATGAATTTTTGCCAAAGGTACATTAATTCTTAAAATCTTTAAATTGGAATAATATGAGTATAATGTGACTATTTTGATTGGAATCAATGCTTATATTTGAAATAAATCGAATTCTATGAATTTCACAAATAAGACTATTTGGATTACTGGCGCATCATCAGGAATTGGTAAAGCTTTGGCGCTGTCACTTTCAAAAAAGGAGGTTAAGTTAATTCTATCTGCCAGAAATTCGAAACAACTTGAAGAGGTAAGGCTTCTTTGCCATAATCCTGAACAGGTCAAAATTTTGGCAATGGATCTTGCTATGTGGAAAAATGCAGCGCATTGGGTCAAAACGGCATTAGATCTGTTTGGTGGTATAGATATCCTGATCAATAATGCCGGAATCAGTCAAAGGTCATTAGTAGTGGAAACAGATCTAAAAGTAGATGAAAGGATTTTTAGGGTCAACTATTTTGGAACGGTAGCACTCACCAAGGCTCTATTACCACATTTTATTAAAAAAAAGGCAGGGCATATAGTTGTGGTTACTAGTGTGGTAGGCCGAGTGGCAACACCACTTAGGTCTTCCTATTCCGCTTCGAAACACGCGCTACACGGTTTTTTTGATAGTTTAAGGGCTGAAGTATATGATGATAACATCAGCATTACTTTGATTTGTCCTGGTTTTGTCAATACCAATATTTCCAAAAATGCCTTGATAGGCGATGGCTCAGAACAAGGAACCTTAGATACGGCAACCGCGAATGGATTGAGCCCGGATTACTTTGCAAAGAAGGCTGTTAAGGCTATTCAAAGAAAGAAACAAGAAGTAGTGATAGGAGGAGCTTTGGAGGTTTTAGCGGTTTATTTAAAACGGTTCTTTCCTCTAATCCTGGCAAAAATGCTGAGAAAAGTTAATGTGACCTAATTAAAAGGCATTGCTTACTGGAGAATATTTTCAAGATCCTCCTGACTTAGGTTTGTTTTTAAACCCAATAAGACCAGATCTTCCCCTGAAGAAATCTCTAGAACGATCTCCTTGATATGTGATTTCTTTTCAAGTGTAAAAAAGGCAAATTGATCATTGTCATCTTTAACCTTGACTACCTTTTCGAATTTTGAGCGACTTATAAATTTTTGAAACTTTTCTGTTTTTTCTTCAGCGTTTTCTGAAAATACTAAAATACGTACGTGTTTGGCTTTTTTAAGCAGGGGTTTGATTTCCTCCATGTCTTCATCTGGTAAAAAGCTGGCTATAAAAGAGCTGCTCAAGCCAAATGAAAAGTCAGAATCCTCCTGATGGTTTTTATAAAAAGAATTGAAAGAAGTATGTGTGGCACAAGATGAAGCCAAAACAATGATAAGGAGTAGAAGAATTCGTTTCATGGGTATTTATTTACCTTATGACGAATCAGACTCGATTATGTAACAATATATTTTTCGTTTGTTTTAAAACGGACCTCCTTGCTTTAAATAAACTCAGGGCTTCAGCAAATGCAAAGCCCTGAGTAAGGAAAATTGTTAAAGCATTTCATTTGCTAAATTGGCTAATTCGGAACGTTCTCCTTTTTCCAATTTTATATGGGCAAATAAAGAATTTCCTTTTAACCTGTCGATCAAATAAGTGAGTCCATTGCTGTGCTCGTCCATGTATGGCGTGTCTATTTGATTAATATCTCCGGTAAATATCACTTTCGTGCCCTCTCCAGCACGTGTGATGATGGTTTTGACCTCATGTGGGGTTAAATTCTGAGCTTCATCCACTATAAAGATGGCATTACTCAGGCTTCGACCTCTGATAAAAGCCAAGGCAGTTATGGTTAACAAGCCGGATTCCTGTAATTGTTCCAAAATTTTACCCTTTTTTTCATTGGCCTTGAATTGATTTTTAATGAAAGTAAGATTATCCCACAGGGGTTGCATATACGGAGAAATTTTATCCTCGGCATCCCCGGGAAGAAAACCTATTTCTTTATTACTTAAAGGGACAATGGGTCTTGCCAAAATAATTTGATCATATTTGTTTTTTTGCTCCAAGGCTGATGCCAAAGCGAGTAAGGTTTTACCGGTTCCTGCAACACCCTCAAGTGCTACTAACTTAATGTCCTCGTTAAGCAAGGCATTTAAACCAAAAGTTTGTTCAGCATTTCGGGGTTTAACTCCGAAAACATATTTTTTATCAACTTTTTCGATCAGATCTGTAACACCATTATATCTGGCAAGAACAGAATTGCTACAGTTATTCAGGATATAGTAGCCGTTGGTTACTTTTTCCTTTCCAAGAATGCCTTTTTCTTTTATAAAGTTTTTCTGATAGATGTTTTGAATGACATCGGCATCAATATTCTCAATTATCGGGAGGCCCTCTGAGAATTTTTTGATATTCTTTACTTTTCCTGTTTCAAAATCTTCAGATAATAAGCCTATGGCTTTTGCCTTTATTCTCAGGTTGATGTCTTTGGTGACTAGAATGACGGTATGCTTCTTTTCTTCATTTTGTAATGAAAGAGCAGCATTGATAATTTTATTATCATTTTTTGTATTGCCAAAGATGGTTTCAGCGTCTAATTTATTTAGATTCAAGGCGTCCATGATCACTTTTAACTGACCCTTATCTTTCCCCAAGCGCATCCATACATTCAATCCATTGTTTCCGGATAATTTATCCAGAAATCTAATCACCTCTCTGGCTTCAAAATTTTTGGTTTCATTACCTACTTTAAATTGGTCCAATTCCTCTAGAACGGTAATGGGAATGGCTACGTCATTCTCTTCAAAACTAGTAATAGAATTATGATCAAACAATAAAACAGATGTGTCTAAAACGTAAATTTTCTTAGGAGTACTTTTTTTCATAAAGACTTTTTTTTGATAGGGCCATATCATTTATCCATGACAGGGCTAGCTTTTCATAGGCTTAATGCAATTTTTAAGACTTAAATCTTTTGAAAAAGTACAAAAAATTAACAATGATGGAAGTGACAAACTGTAAAATATACTTTGACTTATCAACAAGAAATTAACTAAATAATTGAAAGCGTTTTGAGTGCTTTTTCAACAGAGTCAATTCGAATAAATGTAATCAGAAGTCTAAGCCCTTTTACGGTTTGCTTTTCTTTCATTACACAGGTTTGCCCGTTTTTTTGAACATAAGACAATACCTTTGTAAAATAAGGGCTGTGATAAAACTCACTTTGTTGATCGGCTATAAAATAGCCAATCATTCTTTTTTGTTTAAGAACGACTCTCTCCAAACCAATAGATTTAGCCACCCATTTAAGCCGTACTGAGTTTAATAAATCCACGACCTCTGTGGGGAAATCACCAAAACGGTCAATCAATTTAGTTTCAAAAACTTGGATTTCCTCCTCTGTTTCGATGTCGCTTAACTCTTTGTATAGGCTTAATCTTTCTGAAATACTACTGATATAGTCATCCGGGAAGAGGATCTCAAAATCAGAATCAATTTGGACTTCCTTAACATAAGCTTTTACTTGATCGTCTTCTTGATGATAGAGGTCTTTGAATTCGTTTTCTTTCAATTCCTCTATCGCCTCACTTAAAATCTTTTGATAGGTTTCAAAACCGATGTCATTTATAAATCCGCTTTGTTCGCCTCCTAATAGATCACCGGCTCCACGAATCTCCAAATCCTTCATAGCAATATAAAAACCACTGCCAAGTTCTGAATGGGCCTCAAGCGCCTGTATTCTTTTTCGGGCATCGTCGGTCATCATATGATAAGGAGGGGTGATCAAATAACAAAAGGCTTTTTTATTGGATCTACCAACTCTTCCCCTCATTTGATGCAAATCACTTAGACCAAAATTGTTGGCGTTATTGATAAAAATGGTATTGGCGTTGGGAACGTCCAGTCCACTCTCAACAATGGTAGTACTGACCAAAATATCAAATTCCCCGTTGATGAATTGCAACATTAATTGTTCCAATTTTTTACCTTCCATCTGTCCATGCCCTATACCGATTTTTGCATCCGGAACTAAGCGCTGGATGAGTCCGGCAACTTCTTTTATATTTTCAATTCTGTTGTGAATAAAGAATACCTGGCCTCCTCTTTGTATTTCATAACGAACAGCATCTCTGATAATTTCTTCTCCATATCGAATTACATGTGTTTCGATTGGATGTCTGTTTGGCGGAGCAGTTTTGATCACTGATAAATCTCTTGCTGCCATAAGAGAAAACTGAAGGGTTCTAGGAATGGGAGTGGCTGTTAAAGTTAAGGTGTCGATATTTTCTTTAAGCGTTTTCAATTTGTCTTTTACCGCCACACCAAATTTTTGTTCTTCATCAATAACCAAAAGACCTAAATCTTTGAATTTTACATTTTTGTTTACCAATTGATGTGTTCCAATAACAATATCGACCTCTCCATTTGCGAGTGCCTCCAAGGTATCTTTTCTTTGTTTTGAAGACCTGAACCTATTCAGATAGTCTATTCTTAAGGGAAAATCTTTAAGTCTTTCCCTAAATGTTTTGGCGTGCTGAAAGGCGAGGATGGTAGTAGGTACAAGTATCGCAGCCTGTTTTCCATTATCTGCCGCCTTAAATGCTGCCCTTATGGCTATTTCGGTTTTACCAAAACCAACATCTCCACAAATCAGTCGATCCATGGGTTGGTCTTTTTCCATATCAGCTTTAACGTCCTGGGTGGCGCTCAGTTGATCTGGGGTGTCTTCATAGATAAAACTCGCTTCCAATTCATGCTGTAAATAACTATCCTGATTAAAGGCAATGCCTTTTTGTAACTTTCTTTTGGCGTATAATTCAATAAGGTCAAAAGCGATGTGTTTAACCCTTGCTTTTGTTTTTTGGGTTAATTTTTTCCAAACATTGGAGCCTAATTTATGAATTTTGGGAGGCTTACCATCTTTTCCGCTGTATTTGGCTATTTTATGTAGCGCATGAATACTGATATACAAGACGTCTCGTTCTCCATAAATCAGTTTTATCGCTTCCTGTTTTTTGCCCTCAACATCAATTTTTTGAAGTCCGCCAAATTTTCCAATTCCGTGATCAATATGGGTTACATAATCCCCAATGACTAAGTTGTTCAGTTCTTTTAACTGAAGCGATTGCTTTTTTGTATAGCCACTTTTTAGGCGAAACTTATGATAGCGTTCAAAGATTTGATGATCGGTATAACAGGCTATTTTAAGGTCTTTGTCGAGAAAGCCCCGGTATAATGGATTGGTTATGGTTTGGTATTGTACATTCTGATCAAGATCATCGAAAATATCGTGAAATCGTTTTGCTTGATTTTCATTGTCGCAATAAAGATAATTTGTGATGCCCTTCTCAGTGTTTTCATGGAGATCTTCGATAAGCAAATCAAATTGTTTGTTAAAGGAGGGTTGCGGTAAGGTGTTAAAGGAAATAATGCTTTGATCCTTCTCACTTTTACCATTGGCAATTTTTACCAGGGAAAAATCTAATAATTGCCTGGCGATCAAATCTCCTGTGCAAAAAAGCTCTTCAGGGTTCATTTGTTTAATTTCCCCTTTTAAATTTTTAAATGCCTCTGTCGCTTTGTCAAACAGCTTGTTTAGTTGTACCTCGCCTAGTTCAGGATTTTTTGCAAATATCACTGTTTTGGAAGCGATATATTTCAAAAACCCTTGTCTCTTCTCTTCCAGAAATTTGTTCTCCACATTCGGCATAATGTCGATCTTATTCATCCGACTGATGGAAAGTTGAGACTCTATATCAAATGTTCTGATACTGTCTACTTCATCTCCAAAAAACTCAATCCTATAGGGCTCGTCATTGGAAAAAGAAAACACATCAATGATCCCGCCGCGAATCGCAAAATCACCGGGTTCAATAACAAAATCAACCCGATTAAAATTGTATTCATGTAACAGATCATGAACAAAATCCAATGAAAGTGAATCGCCAACAGACAATTTTAGGGTATTTCTTTTTAATTCATTTTTGGTAATGACTTGTTCAAAAAGTGCTTCTGAATAAGTTACGATAAGTGCCGGTTTTTTTTGGGAATTGATCCTGTTCAATACTTCAGCCCTTAGCAGGATATTGGCATTATCGGTTTCTTCTATCTGATAAGGGCGCCGATAAGATCCTGGGTAAAATAAAACATCATGTCTTTTTGAGGTGTTATCAAGGGTTAAAAATTGCTCAAAATCATTTAAATAATAGGCCGCCTCTTCTTTGTCTTCGCAGATCAGCAACAAGGGTCTATCGATCTTTTGGTAAACAGATGAGACCACAAAAGACAATGAAGACCCTGCCAAATTTGATATTTGAATTTGGTTAGCTTCTTTTTTAACGGCATTGACTATTTGGTCAACTTTGTTAAAACTGTCGTAAAGTTCAGCAATAATCTGCTTACTCAAGTTGTTTTATTTTTCAGCAAAGATAAGCGGATAGGATTAATTTCCTAAATCAATTTTGGAGAGTTTGAGAATTATCATATGGCAATGTTTTGTATCTTTGATAGAAATCAAAAATCTATACATTATGGGTATTTCAGATTTATATTTAAGCCTTGAGCAAAAGAGAAATATTAGCCATTTTGCAAATATTGTGAGAATCGCTAAATCAGATAACAAGATTGCGACTGAAGAAATTGAATTCCTGGCCAAAGTATCTCATAAGTATAATATCTCTGACGAGAAATTTAGAGAAATTCTTAGAAGCCCTGAAAAAGTGCCTACCATAGCGCATTTGGATTGCCTGGAAAGAATAGAAAGATTATATGATTTGGTAACTATGGTTATGGCGGACCATCACATTGAAAAGGAAGAAGTATCAATGCTTAGGAGAATAACTACTGGCTTAGCCTTCCCTTTAAATAGAGTAGACATGGTTGTTGATCGTTCCATCGAAATAGACGTCAATCAAGTCTCTGTGGAAGACTTTTCAGATGAAATACTTAGGTTGCTTAAAATGAAGTAGTTAAAATTTTAGTCGATAGCTTTATAAATCGTCTGGTTAAGCTCTTGCCAAAAAGAGTGCTGATCAATAGGAATCATTTGTGTCATCCCAACTATTACTATATCTTTTTTCGGATCAATATAATATTTGGTATTGAAATACCCTGCCCATCCATATGACCCTTCACTAAGCGGGGAAAAGCTCATATTCTCTTTTTTAAGCACCCAATAACCGAGCCCGAATCCCATCTCATCTAGATCGCTTTGGAAGCCTTTATTGTCTTTGTCCAAATCAGCAAATTGTATTTTGGAAAGAAGTTTTACAGATTTCTTTTTTAAGATGCGATTTTTATTGAAAGAACCATTGTTGGCTAATGCCATGCAAAAAACAGCATAGTCAAGCGTAGTTGAGCTCAAACCTCCTCCTCCTGCAAAGTGATTATTACCAAGCATATAGGGGTAATTAAAAAATGGACTGTCAACTACGTTTTGCACAGTATCTGAAGCGTGCATTTTTACAAGACGTTCTTGTTTTTCCTTTGGGATATAGAAATAAGTGTCGGTCATTCCTAAGGGTTCAATGATGTAGTTCTTAAAATAAACATCGAGATTACTTTTAGAAACAACTTCAATAATTCTGCCCAAAACCTCCATGTTTAATCCATATTTCCATTCAGAACCCGGCTGAAAAGCCAGAGGAGCTGCAGCGATTTTATCCACCATCTGTTCTGTGGTCCATTTATCACTTGATAAGCCGAAGCCCATAAGATCATTTTTTATATAAATAGCCCTTAAATTATCAGATTCAAAACCCCCATAGTAAATGCCTGATGTATGAGTCAATAAGTTCCTTATGGATATTTCTTTTTTTTGTTTTACAGTTGTATATGTAGAATCACTGCTATTAAAGTGATCTAAAACCATTGTTTTTTTAAATGAAGGAATGTAGTTAGATACTGGATCATCAAGGTCTAATTTTCCCTTTTCCATCAATTGTAAAATACTCACAATGGTGAGGCTCTTGGTCATTGAGGCAATCCGAAAAATATTGTCGTTTTTATAGTGCTTATCAATTGACTGGTCATCAAAACCAAAACTTTTGAAATATTTTATTTTCCCCTTTTCTGCAACCAGGAATACACCTCCAGAAATAATACCCTTTTCAATATTTTCAGTTAAATAATTGTCAATTACTGTAAGACTGCTTCCTGTAGATACATCATAAGCGGCACTTTGGCCAAATAGGAAGGCATTAAGAAACATAAAAAATACTAGGGAGAAGAATGTTTTAGTCATTATTAAGATTGATAGATGAATTGTAAAGATAAAATATTTAATTTTAGCTAAAATTTAGACATATCTAAAATAATATTTATATTTGCCAAAAAAAGTAATGTATTCACAAGCCGAAGAGAACTATTTAAAGACGATTTATGTTTTAGAAAAGGATTTTGGGGATGATGTAAGCACCAATCTTATTGCGGGTAAAACAAAGACCAAACCTTCTTCGGTAACAGATATGCTTAAGAAATTGGCAATCAAAGATTTAGTCTTATACAAAAAGTATCAAGGGGTTAAACTGACGGAAACAGGACGATTAACGGCCTTAAAAGTAATTAGGAAGCACAGGTTGTGGGAATGCTTTCTGGTACAAAAATTGAATTTTAACTGGGATGAGGTTCATGAAATTGCAGAACAGCTGGAACACGTTAAATCAGAGCTGCTCATCAATAAACTAGATGCCTTTCTGAGATTCCCAAAATTGGACCCTCATGGTGATCCAATCCCGGATGAACAGGGGCGTATCATTAAGAATCAATCGACGAGTATCATTGATATGAAACTGGGATCAACGGGAACTCTGGTGGCGGTTAAAGATTCTTCTGAAACTTTTTTAAGGTATTTAAACAAGAAAAACCTTGCCTTGGGTGATAAGCTAAAAGTGATTGACATTGAACCTTATGATAATTCATATCATATTGAAACAAAAACGCATCGTTTGGTTATAACCAATAACGTTGCTGAGAACCTTTTATTAAAGAATGTAAAATGAGTTCATATAACCCTATAATAGCCCTATTAATATTTGCAGGCTTTGTTTTTTTGGGCTTTACCTTCTTCAGACCGGTAAAGGGATGGTATTGGCTCATTAAGAATAATTGGATATCGAATGAAAAAACGATCATGGAGGATATTCTTAAACAACTATATCGTTTGGAAAGTTATGGGACCGAAACTGATATCATCACACTTACAAATTCGCTAAAAACAAAGGATAGCCTGATCATAGATGCCGTTCATAAAATGGCGGTGAATGAATTGATTGACTTTGAAGGTGATTTAGTTAAACTAACCAAGGAAGGCAGGCAATATGCGCTTAGAATTATAAGGGTCCATAGATTATGGGAAAAATATCTCGCAGAAAAAACAGGTTTCGATAAAATAGAATGGCATGACAGAGCAGAAGAAATGGAACACCAGCTCAGCCATGAAGAAACAAATATTTTAGCAAACGAGTTGGGTAACCCTATGTATGATCCTCATGGTGACCCCATTCCAAACACCCAAGGTAAAGTTAAAGAGATTGTAGGAGTAGCATTATCATTATTACCTGTTGAAACTATGGGCAGAATAGTTCATATTGAGGATGAACCGGACGTTATCTATAAGCAGATTTTGGCTGAACAAATCCATATAGGCTCTCTTATTCGAATTGAGGAAAAAAACAGTGAAAGAATTGTTTTTTATTCAGAAGGAGAGGAGTTTGTTCTGGCTCCTGTTGTTGCCGCAAATATAACGGTGGAGGTGCTAAAAAAAGAAGTGGATGAAGATGACCATTCAGTCAGATTATCAAGTCTCAAAACGGACGAATTGGCCAAAATTGTTGGAATTTCAAAGGAGTGCAGGGGAGAGAACAGAAGGCGTCTTTTAGATCTGGGATTTGTAGCGGGCACCGAGATCAAAATTGATTTGAATAGTCCTTTGGGAAATCCGGTTGCTTACGAAGTTAAGGGCAGCAGTATAGCACTGAGAAATGATCAGGATTCAAAAATACTCATTAATAAAATCTAAATAATGGAGAAAATGGCGGATAGCGCATGTGATTCATGTGCGCACTATAATTCAGCAAGCTTAAAAAAATTAGGTGTTCATGTTAATGATACTGATTATGTTATAGCCATAGCGGGCAACCCAAATACTGGAAAAAGTACTGTTTTTAATGCTTTGACAGGACTGAGGCAACATACGGGAAACTGGCCTGGAAAAACCGTCAGTCGGGCAGAAGGAGCCTATGAGTATGCGGATAAAAAATATAAATTAGTGGATTTGCCGGGAACTTACTCCTTGTTGTCCACTTCTGAAGATGAGGAGGTTGCGAGAAATTTTATTCTTTTTGGCAAGCCCGATGTAACGATTATTGTTGCAGATGCAGGTCGTTTGGAAAGAAACTTAAATCTGGTCTTGCAAATTCTTGAAATTACCGATAAAGCCGTTTTGTGCTTGAATTTAATGGATGAAGCAAAACGAAATGGCATTGTCATAGACCTTAGAACACTGTCGAAGGAACTCGGTATTCCGGTGGTACCAACGAGTGCAAGATACCAACAAGGCATTCCGGAGTTGATTCAAACCATTGACGAGATTGCTTCCGGAAAAATAGTCTGTAAACCTCGAAAGATAAAAAATGTACCCAAAAAGATCTTGAAAGCAGTGACTAAATTGAGTACAGAAATAGAATCAGAGTTTCCTGAAATCCCAAATAGTAGATGGATTGCTCTTAGGTTACTGGAAGGAGATGGTAGAATAATTGAAGCCTTAAAATCAGGAGAATTAGTTTAGTATGGAAAACAAAGCCATAGATAGAATATTAATGCTCACCAATGATTTAAGATGGAAGATTGGTGAAGATTTTCACGATAATTTGGCGGAAGGTATTTATGCAGACGCATCTGAAATTGCGAAAAGTTCGGTTAGCACTCCATCAGGCGAGAAAAAATTTCGCCTTGACAGAAAAATAGATCAAATTGTTACCAGTAGCACTTGGGGTTTTCCAATTATGTTCTTAATTCTAGGGGTGGTACTATGGCTGACTATTGAAGGAGCCAATTATCCTTCTGCCATGCTGGCTGAGTTGTTGCTTGACAAGTTTCATCCTATTTTAAAGCAAATGGCAGCCCTTATTGGAATGCCTTGGTGGCTCGACGGGTTTATTATCGATGGAGTATACCTGGCAGTAGCATGGGTTATTGCTGTAATGTTGCCTCCTATGGCCATATTCTTTCCTATGTTCACTTTATTGGAAGACTTCGGATACTTACCACGAGTGGCTTTTAATATGGACGAAATGTTTAGGAAATCAGGCGCCCATGGAAAACAAGCACTGACAATGAGCATGGGTTTTGGTTGTAACGCCGCAGGAGTAGTTGCCACCAGAATTATTGATAGCCCAAGAGAGCGTCTGATAGCAATTATCACCAATAATTTTTCGCTTTGCAATGGTCGTTGGCCCACACAAATTCTTATAGCGACTATTTTTATCGGAGCCGTGGTTCCTGATTCATTCTCCAGTCTCGCTTCATTGCTGGCCGTTATAGGGATAGCGATCCTGGGTATCGCGTTTATGTTTCTGGTTTCCTGGGGACTTTCTAAAACCGTACTTAAAGGTGAAGTTTCTACTTTCAATCTGGAATTACCGCCCTACAGACCCCCCAGATTTTGGAAAACGGTTTATACATCAATCATTGACCGTACCTTAATTGTTTTATGGAGGGCCATATTATTTGCTGCTCCTGCGGGAGCCTTGATCTGGCTTATTTCCAATATCTATATAGGTAATGA
This sequence comes from Flavobacteriaceae bacterium, assembly GCA_030618945.1. Classification (GTDB taxonomy): domain Bacteria; phylum Bacteroidota; class Bacteroidia; order Flavobacteriales; family Flavobacteriaceae; genus Lutimonas. Next base: position 561 of record JAUXCI010000003.1, on the reverse strand, counting down.
CAGCATCGCCGGATGGACCATTAATTCCTTGGACAGCTTTGGCTTTTTATTAGGACTAAATGGCGTTATTTTGGTAGCTTATATTGTAGCCATACCAGCCAATGAAATTGTGATCCCAACCATTTTGATGCTTACAGTTTTGGTGACTGGTATAGCCGGAGGAGAAGGTGCCGGAGTAATGTTTGAATTGGATTCTGTTTCAGATACCGCATCAATTTTAAAAGCTGGTGGATGGACGCTCTTGACGGCTATAAATCTTATGTTGTTCAGTCTATTACACAATCCTTGCAGTACGACTATCTATACGATTTACAAGGAGACTAAAAGTGTAAAATGGACGGTTGTAGCTTCCATACTTCCTGTGATAATGGGATTTGTGATTACATTTTTGGTAGCTCAAGTATGGAGAATATTTGTTTAAAAAAATATAGACCTTTTTTACCTTTTTTTATTACTTTTATTAAAAATCATCACAGTGCCTCAGCCTTCTACATTTAAAGTATATAACGCTTCAGCAGGAAGTGGAAAAACCTTTACCCTTGTTAAAGAATATCTCAAGAT
>JAUXCI010000028.1 GCA_030618945.1 Flavobacteriaceae bacterium | reverse complement strand
CTGCAGGATAACATTTACTTCTTGGGTATCAGGAATATATGATAAAAATTGAATATTTCCTCCATCACCGGCTACTGCTGGTTTGATATACTCTTCGAGAACGGCCATGATCTCTTTGGAAATATCATCATCTGTTGGAGTGTATTTTATTTCGTTTGTGTTTGTTTCTTTTACGGATGGCGAAAAATTTTCAGAAACGATTCTCCTGTCACTCTGAAGGTATTCTTTTATAAAATCCCTTAAAGTGTTATTAACTTCAAACCATTCCAGGTCATCGCTTTTTTGGATAGAGACATAGTTATCCGAAATAAATATTTCTTTTACAAAAGGGAACTCAAAAAGCTCGAAAGCCAAGGGCACGCCGTCCGCTTCGGCCTGAGAATTCAATTCAATATTTTGATTGCTCAGTAATCTGTTGGTAACAAATTTTTGAACATTAGGATTTGGAGTACTCTCTGCATAAACTTCCACTAACTGCACGGTTTCTGATTCTGCGAAAACAGAATCATTTTGCAGCATATAAGCTTCGAAAATTTCTTTCAATTCATCCTGAACCTCCGTCCATTCCAAAATATCAAACTTTTCTAGGGCTATAAAATTAGCGGTGATATAAACTTTTTTAACGAAAGGAAGATGAAAAAGCTGCTGAACCAGACTAGAGTTTTTAGCATCATCAATTGAATTGTATTCAAAACTGCTATCAGTTAGTATTTTGTCAAAGACAAATTTTATAATCTCAGAGTTTGAAGTGTGTTCTATATTTATTTGTGACATATCTTTATTGATTAGGAAATGCAAATCTACGAAAGTATTTTTGCTTACTTTTGAACTAATTGTTAAATCATCTAAGGAAAATACATGATTATTAAAGAAGTAAATGGGAAGAGTCCAGTGTTTGGCAAAGATTGTTTTTTCGCTGAAAATTCTGTGGTAGTAGGAGAGGTTACCATGGGTGACCAATGTAGTATATGGTATAATGCGGTTATCAGGGGAGACGTACATTATATTAAAATTGGCAATAAAGTAAACATTCAGGACGGAGCAGTGATTCATGCTACTTATCAAAAATCACCAACAAATATTGGGAATAATGTTTCTATCGGGCACAACGCCATGGTACACGGGTGTACGATTTACGACAATGTTTTAATTGGAATGGGTGCTATAGTAATGGATGATTGTGTGATTGAAAGTAATAGTATCATTGCAGCAGGAGCAGTGGTCACAAAAGGAAGCCTTGTGCCTTCGGGAACAGTATTTGCAGGAATGCCAGCAAAAAGAATCAAAGATATTGATCAGGAACTTATATCAGGAGAGATAGACCGCATTGCGAATAACTATATCAAATATGCAAGTTGGTATAAGTGATTCAGTTTAAAGTTTTGGGTTCGCTTTACATAATTTGTTTTCATTACACTGGTTTTTGTGTAACGCTATTTCAGGACGAGACATTTAATTCAAAAGAAAACACCCTAGAAGCAAGGGTGTTTTTTTTATTGATGTAAATTGTTTTTATTGAACTCCTAGCTTTGTTTTAACCGTTGGTAAAAGGTCTTCTCCTTCAAAAACGATTAATCCTTTACCTGGAGATGAATCCAAAACATATTTCAAACCTTTTTCAGCTGCTACATCACTAACCGCTTTTTGAGCTTTCTCAACAATAGGCTTCAAAAGATCAAATCTTTTCTTTTGAATTTCTTGATCAGCAGTTTGTGCATACTTTTGAATTTTTTGCTTTAAGCCTTCAACTTCAACCCTTCTTTCTTCATTTTTTGCGTCTGTCTGAGTTGGAGCTTCAGTATCGTATTTCTGCAATTTAGCTTGAAGGGCAGTAGCTTGCGCATTGTACTCATCTGCATAGGTTTGTTGAACCTTTTTCAATTCTGTCTCCATCGCTTTTGTTTCTGGCATAGCCATCAAAAGTTGCTCACTATCTATGTGAGCTACTGTTTGAGCTTGGGCTGTGTTAAAAGCCATCATAAGTGCAAATGCCACGAATAAATTTCTAAATAATTTCATTTTTCAAATAATTTGTTATTAATAATTTTTTTGTTTTTACTTCTTTTTAATTCTTGTTATCTATTGCTTCTTGTCTCTGTTTTTTTCTGTCTTCAATTTCTTTTAATTTAGCAGCCCTTTTTTCTTCAGCCACTACTTTTAAGGAATCCCTCATACGCGCCCGAGCTTCTTGTTGCGCCTTTATCCGCTGCTTAAGTTCCTCTCTTTTTCGTATTCTTTCCTCTAATTTCTTTTGTTCCTCGGTTTTTTCTGCTTCTATGGGTGCATTAACAAACTCACCTGTATCATCAACTTCGTCATCACCATCATTTTCCAAGGCGGTTGCAGTTGCAGCTGGAGCTATTCCCGCTTTAACCAATCGATCCGTTTTAAGATCCTGAACAGCTTTCCTCTTTCTATTTTTAACTATAGTATTCAGCACTAGTTCGCTGATGTCAAATTTACTATTGCTATACAAGAGGATCAAATCACTTGACTTATCTAAGACAAAATCATATTTCTTTTTCTTGGCAATGTCCTGAATGGCGTTATAGACTTGGTCCTGAACTGGTTCGGCGAGTTGTTTTCTCATTTGAAACAAATCTCCGGTAGGTCCGAAATAGGCCTGTTGCAACCTCTTAAGCTCTTGTTCCTTTATCGTTATATCTTCTTCTCTTTCATTGATCAATTCCTTAGTCAAAAGAGGCTTTTCATTAGTCAACTCAATGTTCATCTGATCGATTTCTTTTGAAAGACCATCAAGTTTTTGTTGCCAGGTTTTAACTTTTGTATCCAACTGCGCTTGGGCATTCACATATTCCGGGACATTTTCCAGGATATAGTTCATGTCTATATATCCAACTTTTTGAGGCTTTTGAGCACTAACAATAAAGTTAAAACATATGATAACAATTATTAAAACTCTATTTACTTTCATTCAATTAGTTATAAAGAAAAAATCATGCCATTTTTTCAATAAGGCAAATATAGCAATTTAGCTTAAAACTGTTGACCAATGATGAAATGTGTTTGCCATCCCGAAATTTGAAATGATCCCGGTATGGGATCAAAGCCATATCCAAAATCAACACCAAGTAAACCAAAAGCAGGCATAAATACTCTTATTCCACCACCAGCTGATCTTTTTAAGTCAAATGGTCTGTATGTTCTAAATTCATTCCATGAATTACCCGCTTCCAAAAATGTCAAAGCATAAATAGATGCAGACGGTTTTAGGGTAATAGGATATCTCAATTCAAATGAGACCTTATTATAGATGGTTCCACCAGTTACTGAAGATAAACTCGAGTTTGGGTAACCTCTCAATGCAACGGTCGTCCTTCCATCAAATCTTCCAGTTGACAAGCCATCACCACCTAAATAAAATCTTTCAAAAGGAGGAGCTCCAATTTCATCATTATAATGCCCTAAAAATCCAAGTTCAGCATTGGCCATCAACACCATTTTACCTACCACAGGGCTGTACCATTTTCCAGTAAATACAATCTTATAAAACTCGATCCATTTATACTTTTCTTCATCTGGAAGATCTGTGTAGTCTCTGTCATCAAAAAGTGAATAGGGGGGTGTAAGTTTAAACAAGACATTGAATTGAGATCCTCCTGAGGGAAATACTGGGTTAGGACCCGCTGAACTTCTTCCAAAATTTGCTGCAAAGTTAAAATTGTTTGAAACTCCGTTGTCAAAATCAAAAGAGGCTATATTGTAATTCTGAAGCTTATATCTCTGATAATTAAAAGATGTAGACAGGGTAAAGAAATCATCCGGCCATTTCAAGCGTTGACTCAGACCAATTGAAGCCCCGATGATATCAAGTAATTGATCTTTATCTACACTATTTCTTAATGGGTCATAGCCGTATTGACTTGAATTGTAGATTGAGAAATTGAAACCTTTTGGTTTTTTACCACCCATCCATGGTTCAGAAAATGACAAACTATAGGTTCTGTAATATTTACTGACTTGCAACCTAAGCGCTATATTTTGACCATCACCTCTTGGAACTGGTTTGTATTCGCTGAAATTAAAAAGATTTCGAATAGCGAAATTGTTAAAAGATAAACCTAAGGTTCCAACAAAAGTTCCACCTCCGTATCCACCTTGTAATTCGATCTGGCTCGATCCTTTTTCTGAAACAGAATATTCAATATCTGCAGTCTTATCAGTAAAGTTTGGTTGAACATCCGGCACGATATTTTCTGGATCAACAAAGCCGAGTTGGCCTAATTCACGTATAGATCTAACAATATCGCTTTTACTGAAAAGATCTCCAGGTTTTGTTCTGACCTCACGGTAAAGAACATGATCATTGGTTACGTCATTCCCTTTGATTGTTACTTTTCTAATAGTTGCAGGTTCGTCTTCAATAATCCTGACCTCAATGTCAATGATGTTGTTTGCAGCACTTGTTTCAACCGCATTTACTCTTGAAAACAAATATCCATTATCCAGATAAGTATTCGTTAAATCCTGAGATTCTGGAGTCCCGTCACCGTAAACTCTTTCATTTAAAGCCTTTCCATTATAGGTAACGCCCTGTTCGATTCTCAAAATACCTTGAAGTTGTTCATCAGTGAAAACCGTGTTTCCGAGGAAGTTGATACTTCCAAATTTATAACGCTCTCCCTGGGTGAGGAAAATATCAAGATTGATGGTGTTGTCATCGTTCCATGACATGGAATCTTTAACAATCAAAGCATCTCTGAATCCCTTTTCCTGAAATAAATTAACAACTTTATCAAGATCTTCCTCATAGAGATCTTCCACAAATTTTGAGGGAGAGAAGGTCTGCATGACACCTTTCTCCCTTGTTTTTTTCATGGTCTTCTTGAGCTTTTTATCAGTTAGCGCAGTATTCCCATGAAATGTAATATTTTTTATTTTGATTCTGTTTCCTTTGTCAATAGCAATAAGAGCGTCCTGTGTATTAGGTTGGAACGTATCTTTTCTGGTATCGATTGTCACTTTGGTTTTTAAATAACCTTTTTCACGGTATTTATCCTTGATCAAATTTTGCGTAGTGGTAACAAGGTTTTCCGTTAACATGGACCCCGTTTGGAACTCAATTTCCTTTTCAAGGTCTTCAATTTTTGATTTTTTCAGACCTGTGATGGTCACTTTGCCGACCTTATCTAATTCTTTTACATCAATTTCTAGATAGATGGCATCACCATCCATTTTGATAACGAACACGTCAACATTTGAAAACAATTTCGAGCTCCACAATTTTTTAATTGCCGATGAAAGTTTGTCACCTGGAATTTTAAGTCTCTGCCCTGAATTCAACCCTGAAAAAATTAAAATAGACTGTTCAGAAATGGTTTCATTCCCAACAATAGTAATTCCCCCAAGCAAATACTTTTTGGTCCTATCCAAAATAATAGGGTCGCTTTTCTTTACTATGATTGTATCTTTGGTTTGACCCACCGGGTTAATCGTATCTAAACTAATTGAACCATTGATGGTGTCTGACGGGAGGATCCTGTCAGGTTTTTTTAAAGAATCAGCTCGTTTTTCGTTAACGGGAATCGTATCTAAAGCCTTGTTAACGCTTTGAATAGAGTCTTGAGTTGCTGTGTTTTGTTGGCCAGTAACTTGCCCATTCACAGTAACACTTGTTAAGATAAAAAGTAAGAGCAGAAATGCGTATCTTAAACTATTTATTACTGTTTTCAATTTGTTCACTTGTTTTTCCAAATCGTCTTTCTCTTCTTTGATAATTCAGTATTGCTTCGTAAAAATCATTCTTCCTAAAATCGGGCCACAAAACATCGGTAAAATACAATTCTGCATAAGCAATTTGCCATAATAAAAAATTGCTAATCCGCATTTCCCCACTAGTTCGAATCAAAAAATCAACGACGGGCAAAGTAAATGTATATAAATGACTATTTATAATGTTTTCATCAATTTCTTCTATTTCAAGTTCATTATTAACAATTTTTTTAGATATGGATTTCACAGCCTTTATCAATTCTTCTTTTGCCCCGTAATTAAGGGCAAGGGTCAATATCATGCCGTCATTGTTCTCAGTTATTTTCATGACTTCCGCAAGCTGATTTCTCGCGATTAAGGGTAATTTATCTAGCTTGCCAATGGCTTGAAGTTTAATGTTGTTGGTTTGAAAAGTATCAGTCTCTTTTTTCAAGGAGTTTACCAGAATACTCATCAAAGTGTCTACTTCAATTTTGGGTCGTTTCCAATTCTCAGTTGAAAAAGCGTATAAGGTAAGTGCTTCAATTCCTAATTCTGTAGCCGCCTCAACAGTGTCACGAACAGCATCAACACCCTTTTTATGGCCAAGGACTCTTTTAAGACCTTGCCCTTTTGCCCACCTGCCATTTCCATCCATGATAACGGCTACATGTTTGGGCACAAAATCTTTATTTATAAGAGACTTATAATCCATAATATTATTAAAAACTACCAGTATAACAACCTTCTCTTCCGAAAGCAAAGACCAGGGTTATTCCTGTAAATACATACCAGTCATTATTGTTCGGATTAATTTGAATATTCGCGCTTGAAGGATCATAAGGATATCCGTCTATATCATCTTTAAAGGTATATCTGAATCCGGTTTCGAAACCAATTCCAATACTTGGAGCGAGAATGGTTTTAAAGCCAACACCGAATGGCATTGTATAGTTAAAAGTTCTTCCTTCACTTGTTCCATAATTTACAGCCCCTGCTTCTACAAAAAGATAAGGAGTATGCGTATGACCCGTTTTGTCCAAATTGTATTTAAAAAAATGATATTCAATTCCCGCAACTAGCTCATGTATGTCGTTTGAAAAAGATAAATCCCGAGCTTTTCTAAATGAATTATTTGATAGGGCATCGTCGCCAATCAACTTTGAATAAGTATAAGTAGCTCGCAGAGAGAAATTTGGGTGCATATTCCATTTATAAATTCCACCGATAGCATAACTGTTGGGATAAATATAATTAGTACTTCCTATATCTCCAATGTAATTGCTGCCACCCGCAAATATTCCGATCTCATTTATTTGAGAAAAAATGGGGCTTGAACAGCACAGAAAAATGAATATAATTACAATTTTTTTCATCATAAAAAATGGTTTGCAAATATAAAAAAATACATTCGTAATTAATTGAATTGAATGCTCTTTTTTGATTAACAGTTTTTTAAGTGTAAAATTGTATTATATCTCAGGTTTTAATTGCGTTTATCCTCTCCCCATAGTAGTTTTTCACGAAGGGTTTTTATAAAGGTCTGGTCATTTAATTGGACCGTTTTTATTGAAAAAGGGCACTTTTTAATATGGACTATTGAATTGTTGCTCAAAGTATACATCCTGGAATCCAGTGTGAGTAGAACTTCATCAGCTCTACTGTCAATTTGTAACTTTATGGCTGTACCATCAGGAATGACCAAGGGTCTAACGGCCAGGCTGTGGGGGGCAATTGGTGTGAGCACAATATTTTTAGAGGTTGGAGATATGATTGGTCCACCACAGCTCAAGGAGTATCCTGTAGAACCGGTTGGTGTCGAAATAATAAGACCATCGCTCCAATAGGAAGTTAAAAATTCTTCATCTAAAGTGGCATTTACTTTAATCATGGAAGCCGTATTTTTTCTTGTAATGGAAATTTCGTTCAGGGCATAATTCAAGTCATTAAAATCATCAGTATTGCCAAGCGTTTCAGCATAGAGTAGAGATCTGTTTTGGATAACGAATTTTTTTGAAATGATTTTTTGGAATGCAATTTCAATCTCTTCCTTCTGAATAGTCGCTAAAAAACCGAGTCGTCCTGTGTTGATTCCAATGATAGGAATGTTGAGGTCTCGTATAAAGGTTATAGAACGAAGAAAAGTACCATCTCCGCCCACTGTAAAGAAAAAAGATAAATCACGATCAAGATTACTATATTCTGAAAAGGTTTTAAATTCATTGCCCTTGTTCAATTCAATATATCCTTTATAGAAATTTTCTTCAAAAACAACAGAGACTTCATTTTGTAAACACAACTCTACCAGTTGATTAGCATATTTAATTGTGAGCTCATTATTAGATTGGCCGTAAATTCCTACTTTCATGGGGCAAGAGCGCTTAAATGTTCAAATATTTTTGCAAATAATCTGATCTTTCATTTAATTCGTCAAGGTAATCATCCTTTTCGAATTCATTTAAGATCTCATAATTATACCTTCTGAATGAATGCAATGTGTTATTGATATCATGAGGACTCAGTTTTAAGGTAATATGGGCCACATCATCTTCTATTTTTGAAATAAAAACACCCAACAATTTGGCATTATTGGATTCTATAATCTGAGAAATTTCGCTAAAAGAATAATCATTTACACTTTTGGCTACAACAAGTATGACACCTTGCTCATGCAAAAATGGCGTGCACTTAAAAAGGTTTAGAAAATCATCGAGTTCATAATAACCTGCATACTCTTTTTTGGCATTCAATACCGGCATTATATTCGTGTTGTATGTTGCGAAATTCTGAAGCACCTCAAACCAATTCATGTTCTCAATTACATAGAATGGTTCGATAAGTTGGCGAAGTTCATTTAATTTTAACGAATCCGATTGGATTATTTCAATTTCTTGTCTTGAAATTACACCGTAGAAAATCTTTTTTTCAACGATCGGTATATGAGAATATGGATATTCTTGAAACGATTTCCGAATCTTCTCCATGTTATCTTTTAGAGCAAGAGGACGAATATCTTTTAATATGTAATTTATGGTTTGCATTAAATAGAAGGTTTCCTAAAGATAATATCGTAATTTTACACCCTGATTTATAGATACTATTCTGTAAATATATAACTTCTTTTGTATTAAAATTATAAATACAAGCCTAATGACAAAATTAAGCGTTAATATCAATAAAATAGCGACTTTGAGAAACGCCAGGGGTGGTAATATGCCTGACCTTTTAAAAGCTGCGGTTGACATTCAGCGCTTTGGCGCACAGGGTATTACTATACATCCTAGGCCTGATCAAAGACATATAAAATACAGTGATGCATTTGAGCTCAAATCAGTAGTAAATACCGAATTCAATATTGAAGGAAATCCTATTCCAGAGTTTGTTGATCTGGTGTTAAAAATCAAGCCGGAACAGGTTACGCTGGTTCCGGATGCTGTTGACGCAATTACCTCCAATGCTGGTTGGGATACACTAAAACATTTTGATTTTTTAAGTGAAATGGTAACGGAGTTTAAAAGAAATGGCATAAGAACATCCATATTTATGGACCCGGAAATTTCACTTATTAATGGAGCTGCCAAAACTGGGGCAGACCGTATTGAGTTATATACAGAAGCTTATGCACAAAATTTTGAAAAAGGTAATTTAAAGGGAGTGACACCTTATGTTGACGCGGCTAAGGAGGCCTTAGCATTAGGTATGGGTATAAATGCCGGTCATGACCTTAATCTTGAAAATTTAAATTTTTTCGTAAAAGAGGTTCCTGGAATTTTGGAAGTTTCCATTGGTCACGCACTAATATCCGAAGCCTTGTATTTTGGACTCCAAAATGTAGTGGGTATGTATCTTCAAAAACTCATATGATGAATCTTTTACACGCTACGATTTCCGGCAGCGGAGAGCCCTTAATTGTACTTCACGGATTTTTGGGAATGGGAGACAACTGGAAATCTCTGGCGCTCAATTTTTCACAGGATTATGAAGTGCATTTGGTAGATCAAAGAAACCACGGAAGAAGTTTTCATGACGATGAGTTTTCATACGAACACATGGTTGAAGATCTTCTAAGTTATATACAACACAAAGGTTTAGGAATCGTCAATATCCTCGGTCATTCCATGGGAGGGAAAACCGCGATGCTTTTTGCTGTGGAATACCCGGAATTAGTGAATAAACTGATTGTGGCAGATATCGCACCAAAATTTTATCCTCGACATCATCAACATATTTTGAATGCCTTAAATGCGGTTGATTTTGAAAAAGTGTCTTCCAGAAATGATATTGAAGAAATTTATAAACAATACATCCCTGAGTTTGAAATACGACAATTTCTTTTAAAGAATGTTTACAGGAATAATAGGGGTCAGTTTGCTTATAGATTTAATCTTGAGGTCCTGGAGGAGCAAATTGATGAAGTTGGAGTGGAATTACCTCCAAGAGCAGTTTATGAAGGTCCAACTCTTTTTTTAAAAGGAGCAAATTCCGGCTATATCACAGAAGATGATGAACGGCATATCCATGCCCATTTTCCAAATAGTCGGATAACAATCATATCGAATTCAGGCCACTGGCTTCATGCCGAAAATCCCATAGATTTTTACAATAATGTTGTGGGCTTTCTCAAAAATGGTTAATTTGCTTGCTCTCTCAATAATGAAACAATTGTGATGAAATATATTTTTAAAGTGCTGCTTACCGCTTTTGCTGTGCTGGTTATTGCTAAAATTCTTCCCGGCGTTCAGGTAGATAGTTACGGAACCGCTATTTGGGTAGCATTTATAGTAGGAATTTTATTTTCAATTCTAAAGCCGATTTTAGTCATACTCACCCTACCTGTTACGATTTTGACGCTCGGATTGTTTTTATTTGTTATCAATGCGGCTATGATTTTACTGGCGAATAGTTGGATTGACGGATTCAGTGTTTCCGGTTTTTGGATAGCTCTATTGTTTAGTATAATACTTTCATTTTTTGAATCGATTTTACATAAAATCATCGAAAAGGACTAGAATTACCCTTTTAAAATTACTTTTTTTAATTTTTAACATAAGATTAGCCCTATTATCTTTTGATTAAGGTGTAATCTATGTTAGAAATTGGCTTAAAATTATTATTTTTGCAACCTCAATTTTTTAAAGAAATAAATTTTAATTAGGATGAAGATTACGAAAGAAGACATTGATGCACTTAATTCGGTTGTGAAAATTGATATTACAGCCAAAGATTATCAGGAAAAAGTTGATACCCAACTTGATGACTATAGGAGAAAGGCGAATATCCCTGGATTTAGAAAGGGACATGTCCCTATGAGTCTGGTGAAAAAGCAGTATGGAAAATCTGTTATGATTGATGAAGTAAACAAGCTTATTCAAGAATCTTTAAATAATTTTTTGGTTGAGGAAAAATTGGATGTCCTGGGAAACCCACTACCTAAAATGCAGGAAGGTTTTTCATGGGAAGGAGAACAGTTTAGCTTTGAATTTGAATTGGGTCTTGCCCCTGAATTTGAAGTAGACTTAAAACCGAAGAAAGCTATTACTTCCTATAAAATTGTAGCTGATGACAAGATGGTCAATAACCAATTGGAAAATATTCGTGAACAATATGGTAAAGTGATTACCCAAGTTGCTGTCGAAGAAAATTCAAATATTACAGGAACTTTTGTAAACGAAGAAAAAGAGATAGAGAAAAAATCAACCTTTAAATTGGAAAAGATTAAAGGAAAAGCGAATCAAAAGAAATTTTTAGGGCTTAAAGTTGGGGACGCCCTCGATCTTAGTTCAAAAAAATTATTTACTGATGATCATATGTTGATGAATATATTAGGGATCTCACATGATGAAGCTCACGATTTTGATACGACATTGAATTTTACGATTGAAGAGATTAGCCAAACTGAACTTGCCGAATTGAATCAGGAATTGTTCGATAAACTTTTTGGAGCTGACTTGATAAAAAGTGAAGAAGAACTCAAGCAGAGATTGAAAGAAGATGCTGAGAAACAATTTGCCTCACAAGCAGAGCAGCAATTGTTAAATGCGGTTACTGAAAATTTAATAGAAAACACAAAATTTGATTTGCCTGCCGAGTTTCTTAAGAAATGGCTTGCGGTTTCTGGCGAAAAACCAATGACTGCTGAGCAGGCTGGGGAAGAATATGAAAAATCTGAAAAAGGCTTGAGATATCAGTTGATTGAAGGTAAATTAATGACAGCCAATAGTCTTCAGGTTACTTATGAAGACCTTAAAGATTATACCAAAGGATTTGTTAAGACTCAAATGGCTCAATATGGTGATAATAAAATTGATGATAAGGAATTAGAAGGAATTGTTACAAGAGTCTTGTCAAATCAGGAAGAAGTAAAACGCTTGTCAGATCAGTTGAAAAACGAGAAACTATTGACATTCTTTAAGGAGAATATCAAGCTTAAGTCTAAAGAAGTGACCTACGAAGAATTTGTAAAAGAAGTTTACAAATAATCAGGAAAAACTTAAAAACTCCATAATGACTATTAATTATGGAGTTTTTTTTTGACCAATTGAAGGAAATACCAAACTGGTATTTTTATTCGAATTAAGTTTTATAAACTGTTTACAAATCATCTTTGATTTTAGGATAAACCAAGAATATTTCAAAGGGGCGAGTTTATTATGATGACACTAAGGTGTTGATGACACTAATAAACGTAAATTATTTTATCATTCTAATTAATTAGTATATTTACTGACTAAATGATTTAAAAAATATTTATATGAATTACGGAAATGAGTTTAAAAAATTCGCTGTAAAGGATCAAGGCATCAACAGCCTGCATATTGATCAATTAGTAAGCAGTGTGACCCCATATATTATTGAAGAAAGACAATTGAACGTCGCTCAAATGGATGTATTTTCCAGGTTGATGATGGACAGAATCATATTTCTGGGTACGGCAATCACTGATTATGTTGCCAATATTATTCAGGCACAATTATTGTTCCTTGAAAGTGTAGACTCTTCAAAGGACATTTCTATTTATATTAATTCTCCTGGAGGAGGAGTGTATGCTGGATTGGGTATCTATGATACCATGCAGTTTATCAAGCCTGAAATAGCTACAATTTGTACTGGGATGGCAGCCTCAATGGGAGCAGTGTTGATGTGTGCAGGGGAGAAAGGGAAAAGATCTGCCTTACCACATTCAAGAATTATGATTCACCAACCCTTAGGAGGAGCTCAGGGACAGGCATCAGATATAGAGATTACTGCACGTGAAATAATGAAACTGAAGGATGAACTTTATCAGATTATTGCGACCCACTCAGGTCAAAAGATTAAAAAAGTGCACGATGATTCAGATAGAGATTATTGGATGAAAGCAAACGAAGCGAAAGCCTATGGTATGATTGACGAAATTTTAACCAGGAAAAAATAAGCTTTGTAGTTTAAAAATCTACTGAACTTATCTAAATTTAGAAGAAGATGGCGAAAAAAGAAGAACTAGAATGTTCATTTTGTAAAAGAAAAAAGGAGGAGACCAATTTATTGATCGCTGGGGTTGATTCACATATATGTGACAAGTGCATTGAACAGGCACATGGCATTGTGCTTGAGGAATCAATGAATGAAAAGAAGAAGGTAGGGAATGACTTTTTAGTTAAGAAACCTAAAGAGATCAAAGAATTTCTGGATCAATACATTATCGGACAGGACGAGTCAAAAAAGGTAATGTCTGTTGCCGTATATAATCATTATAAAAGATTGTTGCAAAAACCATCATCGAAAGAAGATGATGTAGAAATAGAAAAAAGTAATATTATTCTAGTAGGAGAAACGGGAACTGGAAAAACGCTGATTGCTAAAACAATAGCAAGAATGCTTGATGTTCCTTTTGCCATCGTTGATGCCACGGTTTTGACCGAGGCTGGATATGTAGGTGAAGATGTTGAAACCATTTTGACGAGATTGCTTCAGGCTGCAGACTATAAGGTTGACAAGGCTGAAAAAGGTATCGTTTTTATAGATGAAATAGATAAGATTGCCCGTAAAAGTGACAACCCATCTATAACACGTGATGTGTCGGGTGAAGGCGTTCAGCAGGCGCTGTTAAAGTTACTGGAAGGCACAATTGTAAATGTTCCGCCAAAAGGTGGGCGAAAACATCCTGATCAAAAATTTGTTGAGGTTGATACCGCAAATATTCTTTTTATTGCCGGTGGTGCATTTAGCGGAATTGATAAGGTAATAAGTAAAAGGCTGAATATGCAGGCTGTTGGATACAGTGCATCTATTTCAGACGATAAAATTGACGAAGAAAACCTATTACAGTATATTATTCCAAGTGACCTAAAGACTTTCGGTCTTATACCGGAGATTATTGGTAGGTTACCTGCGCTAACTTTTATGAGACCTTTGGATAAAAAGACGCTTAGGTCTATTTTGACAGAACCCAAAAATGCGATTATCAAGCAGTATATCCGATTGTTTGAAATGGATGGGATCGAATTTGTAATAGATGATGATGCCTTGGATTTTATCGTTGATAAGGCAGTAGATTATAAATTAGGAGCAAGAGGGCTCAGATCTTTATGTGAAGTAGTCCTTACAGACGCTATGTTTGAAATGCCAGGAACTGAAGAAAAAAGTTTAACGGTGACAAAAAAATACGCGGAAGATAAAATTTCTAAATCTACAATTAAGAAGTTAAAAGCTGTTTCTTAAACAACAGAATGAATTCAAATAAAATAAAACTGTCATTAATCTGACAGTTTTTATCTTATACCTGAAATTTTCACATAGCATAATGATCTCAAAAGAAACCATTGACATAGTATTTGAAACTGCTCGGGTTGAAGAGGTCATTGGTGATTTTGTCAACCTTAAAAAAGCAGGAGCGAATTTTAAGGGTCTTAGTCCGTTTACGGATGAAAAGACGCCTTCCTTTATGGTATCTCCAGTGAAACAAATCTGGAAGGATTTTAGTACTGGAAAAGGTGGTAATGCCATCACTTTTTTAATGGAGCATGAGCATTATTCCTACCCTGAAGCCATCAGGTACCTTGCCAGAAAGTATCAAATTGAAGTTGAAGAGACAGAGCAGACCGATCAGGAAAAACAGAAATCAGATGAAAGGGAAAGTATGTTCCTTGTGTCTGAGTTTGCAAAAAACTATTTTTCGGATGTGCTTTGGAATTCTGAGAAAGGAAAGGCCATCGGGTTTTCTTATTTCAAAGAAAGGGGTTTTACCGATGACACTATAAAGAAATTTGAACTTGGATATTCCCTTGATGAATGGACAGCATTCACTGAAGAAGCAGAACGCAAAAAATATGATATTGAGTTTTTAGATAAAACAGGGCTCACGATTGTTAAGGAGAATAGAAAATTTGACAGATTTAAAGGTCGGGTAATTTTTCCAATTCACAGTATGAGTGGAAGAATACTCGGATTTGGTGGAAGAATCTTATCTGCTGATAAAAACGCGGCAAAATACTTGAATTCTCCTGAGAGTATCATCTATCATAAAAGTAAAATTCTCTATGGCCTGTATCAGGCCAAGCAAAGCATAGCGAGAGAAGATAATTGTTATTTAGTTGAAGGTTATACCGATGTAATTTCTATGAACCAGT
>JAUXCI010000084.1 GCA_030618945.1 Flavobacteriaceae bacterium | reverse complement strand
CTTAAAATTTTAGAGTCACACCTAGCAGAAAATTCAATTCTGCCTGTGGATAGTATCCAGCTCCAGTGATGGTCGTCACTTCATTTGGGTCGGTCCAGGTATCATCATAAGTGTAAAAATACCCATTAGAGACATATTTTACATTGAAAAGATTATTGACCAATCCGGTGAATACGATTGATTTAAATAATTTGTCAGTAACTAATTCATAGCTTATTTGTAAATCGTTTGTTAAGTACCCATCCAGCTTTGATTCTTCAAGTTCAAGGTTACTCATATATTGCTCACCTACATACTTAGTCAATAAACTTATATTAAGATGTTTTACAGGTTGATATTTAATATTACTACTTGCCACTACACTTGGAGAAAACGAAAGGTCTGTATTGCCAAAATATTTTAATTCACCATCAAAATCATAATATTTGTCTACGTTTTTATTCGTGCTAAGCGCCAAATTAGGTCCCCACGTTAGATTTTCCATAAATTTAATTATCGCTTCTACCTCAAGACCAAAACGGTAACTTTTCCCAATATTATCAGCAATTGGATTTTCAACATCATCTATATTTCCAGTCAGTACCAACTGATCCTTATAATTCATATAGTATAAATTAGTTTTCAATCTAAATTTATCGGCATTGTAATGCCAGCCCAACTCAAAATCGTCTAAGGACTCCGGTTTTACTTCAGCATTAGCCATGTAATCTGCTCTTTTAGGCTCTTTATGTCCCTTTGCATATGACAAATAGAAATTACTTTTGTTTAAAAAATAATTCACGCCAAATTTGGGGTTAAAAAAATTATTTTGATCTTCGAAATTTACAGGGACAGGACCTTCATCAATACCAGATACTTCATAATTCAAATTCCTGTATTGCAGATCACCAAATAAAACCCATTGGTCACTTAGTGATACTTCTGCCTTGGCAAAAATGTTAAAATCCGTTTTATTTCCTGTATTTTCATAAAACCTTTGGTCAACCCTTTCGCTTCCGTACTGGGCCCATTTAACTTCTCCATAATGATCTCCATCATATTGGCTTAAGGCTCCTCCGATGATCAAATCGACGTTTTCAAAATTTTTAAGTACAGAAAATGTAGTCCCGTAAAAATCGTTGTCGAGCCATTTTCTTTGTACGAGATCAGTGGAATTGACTTCTTCTCCGTCAACAATAATAGGCTCAAAGCCATAGGTTGAAAAATCTGCATCATTCTCATACTGTTCGTAAAAACCTCTTCCATAAGTATAATGAAATGCCAGGTTACCGGTCCAATTATTACCAAATTCATGGTTAATATGGAGTTGATAATGATCTTGTTTATAATCATCAACCTGATTCTCATAAAAGTCAACTACTTCTCCCTCTTCACTATAAATTTCTCCTGCGGGATTATATCTCCTGTTCGTATTCAAGGTTTCTTCATCAATTCCATACCAGGCCTGATAGGTAACTTCATGACCGCCAAATGCGATTGCTTTAATAAGGGTTCTATCGCTATAAAAACTTGCTGACAGATAAATTGATTTTAAATCAGCTGATGCTCGGTCAATATACCCATCAGATTGTATTCTTGATACGCGTCCTGTAAATTCGGCCTTAAATTTCCCGTTGGGATTGAGTACCCCGGAACCAAATTGAGTGTTTGCCTTAAAAGAATTATACGATCCTCCTGAAAATCCAACTTCGGCAAATGCCTTTTCACGAATTCCATTGGTAGACAGGCTAAGGCTTGCTCCAAATGCCCCTGCCCCATTTGTTGAAGAACCTACCCCTCTCTGCAATTGCATGCTTTGTGTAGAACTGGCAAAATCTGGGAGATTGACCCAAAAGGTTCCATGTGACTCGCTGTCATTTAAAGGAATTCCATTTATAGTAACATTTACTCTTGAAGCATCACTTCCTCTTACCCTGATGCCAGTGTAGCCAATTCCATTTCCCGCATCACTTGTAGCAACAACATTCGGAAGAAAATTTAGCAGTACAGGGATATCCTGACCCAGATTTCTAGCCTCAATTTCTTCTTTAGTAATATTGCTTAGGGTAAAAGGTGCTTTTTCATCTAACCTAGTTGCTTTTACCAAAACCTCATCAAGGTTAATAGTATCGCTTAAAATATTTTTTTCTTGCGCATTGGATAAAAAGCCAGTACACATTAATAAAATAATGATATAATGTTTCATTGTTTTCCCGAATGAGAATATTTAATTAATGAAAAATCGAATTAAAGAGGTGAAGTCCGAATTGATAAAATTTTAATTTTCAAATTTCTGAAAATTAATTCCCTAAACAGCATTATCTGTTCCAGGTTCAGTGGGTTTAATCTCAGCCTATATTGGGCACCCCTTTTAAGATCGCAGCAAATTTAATCAACAATTTTGAATTACAAGATCAAAATTTAATAATTAATCCCATTTGGGTTTTTGTCTTAAAGATTTCTTGATGGCCATTTTTTTCTTAGACTCTATCCTTTTGGCCCTAATGGCTTTACTCACTTTTGTTGGCACCCGCCGTTTGGGTTTCGCAAGAGCCGATTTCATCAGTAATATAAAGCGCTGGACTACGATTTCCTTGTTTTTATGTTGGCTTCTACTTTCATCACAACTTAAAGTGATCACATTGTCCTTAGAAATTTTGGTCGATAGTTGATGAGTGGCCGTCACCCTTTCAAGGTCAGACAAAGCCTTGGTTTGTTGAATATTGAATTGTAAAATCACTTTGGAAGAAACTTTATTGGCGTGTTGCCCTCCAGGTCCACCTGATCGGACCGCACTGAATGATATCTCCTTCAATAAAAGTTCGACGTCCATGATTCCTGTTTCTGAGTTTAAGTGTATAAAAAATAACTGAATTGTTGTACTAAAGGCCCCCGGAATAAGAATCTAAATCTGTTCTCGATTCAAGGAGTTTATCAATCGCAATAATAGCAATTTCCGCTCTTTCTTTTATGCTTCCGTTTAGTTCTAAAAAAGGTCTGTTATATTTGATTAATGCATTTTCAAAGGCCTTGTACATTTCTTCTCTTTGGTCGGGCCTGTCTCTAAGATCATCCGCTTCCCATGGCGTATCAATATTTGTAAGAAGGTAAAGGTCATATTGATTCTTAAGTGCGAATTTATCAAGATTCGGATGGGCATATCCTCCATAATACGCCTCTGAATAAACTTTTGTTTCCAAAAGGTCAGTATCACAGATCAAAACTTTATCCGCCTTTTTAGCTAGCTCATTTTCCAGGGCTATCTGACCTTTCGCTATGGGGATCAAATCAGAATCTTCACAGGTTTTGCGCTCATTATTCCACTTGTCCTGTAAATATTCTCTGGCATATTCAGCAACCCAGACGGTATTATAATGCTTTGCCAAAATTTCTGACATTGTAGTTTTTCCAGTAGATTCTGGTCCAAACAACACTATTTTAATCAAGTTTGCTGGCTCTTGTCCAAGTGTTTTTTCCATGCTTTATATCCATAAATTGCGATAAACGTAAACCCTAAATACTGTATACTGGTAAAGGCCAGCCCCTTATATAAATATAGTGGTACAGATATAATATCTCCTATAATCCAATAAATCCAATTCTCAATTTTTCTTTTGGCCATTAACCACATTCCCACAAAAAACACAGCTGTGGTTATAGTATCCACATAAGCTGTCCAAGTATTCCATTTATCATTATAATAGTATACCAGAAATACAAAAACTATAGTCGCAAAAAAAATGAAAACTGACTGTTGTTTTTCTTTTTTGTTTACTCTGCTTATAGGAGTCACATGGGTTTCATCCACTTTACGTGTCCAGATAAACCACCCATATACGCTCATGGCAAAATAATATGCATTGATCATCATGTCGCCAAGAAGTCCCCATTTAAATAAAAGATATACAAAAATAGAAGTACTGATCATCCCGGTGGGAAACACCAATATTTTATTCTGTTTAGAATACCAAACCGAAAGAAATCCAAAGATCACTGCAACGATCTCTAAAACGATGTCAGAGGTTTCATAAGTCCGATATTGTTCGAACAAAAAATCAATAATTTGGTTCATGATTGCTTCTATCGTCAGTCACTATCTTTAATATAAAGACACAGTTCTTTTCTTCAAGTAAGGATCTGTGAATGTTTGAATTCACAAATGCCATAACTTCCTCAAAAGGCCCAAATATTTGGGTGCTCAATCCATTCTCTTCAATGTAAAAAGATGACTTTCTTAGCGCCCTAATAAATTGGATGATGGGTTTTTCAAAATCCTTATGCAAAGGATACATTGATATATCAATGGATATGTTCATTCTTTTTAATTTTATATAAAACCTCATTGTCTTCTTCAAAAGCAGTTCCAATTACGACCATATCGGCACCGCTTTCATAAGCTTGTTGCAATTCTTCTTCAGATCTTATACCTCCTCCAACGATTAAAGGAATATCTACATTTTCTCTAACGGCACTTATAACTGATGCTTGTACGGGTTTTAAGGCGCCACTTCCTGCCTCAAGATAAATGATTTTTTTACCCATATACATTCCCGCACATGCCGTATCAGTGATCTCTTGAATAGCGTTTGATAATAGCGGTAGCGTATCACTTACTTTCTGAACTGATGTCTTCTTTCCTCCATCAATCAGTATATATCCTGTAGGAATGACCTCTAATCCAGATTCGCGAATCAAAGGAACCGCCTTAACATGTTGATTGATTAAATACTCGGGATTTCTCCCTGAAATAAGTGAAAGGAATAAAACAGCATTAGCATCCGATGTAATCTGACTATAGTGCCCAGGGAACAATACAATGGGAATTGCTGTTTGCTGTTTAAGTCGTTTTACCAATTCCTGAGTCACACCTTTTTTTACCGTACTTCCACCAACAAATATAAAGTCTACTTCTGAGTTATTAATCATATTTACGGACTCCGCAAGCCTATCAAGGTTAACCTTCTCTGGGTCCAAAAGAATTGCCAGGAGTTTTTTTCCTTTTTTCTTTGCGGATAAAATATGTTGGTAAATCATGTTTATTATTACTTACAAGAATCATCAAAAATATGAATTCCCGTTATTTGCTTTATTCAAATGCTAAACTTTCTCAATTGCATATACTAAGGTGAATCCCTCTTTAAAAAATTGAAAATTGATGTTGTATTCCTTTTTCCAATCTCCAAATATAACCCTTCCCGATGAGCCGCCCTCATCAAAAAGAAAAGGGTCAATACCTATGTGATCGTGAAAACTCAGGCCTCCATAAGGATATGTTTTATACATTGATTCTTTGGCTCCCCAAATAACGGTCAACTGTTTTACTAAATCCTCTTCAGAGAGTGAATCATAATTTGTGTTGACAAATCTGTGATGAATATTGACGATTTTATCCCTATTTTTTTCGATGTCGATTCCCGCTTCCTTTTTACTGATCAAAATAGCGGAAAAATTAAAAGAATGGGTGATAGAAATATGTTTCCCATCTTTCAATAAAGGTTTTCCAAAAGTATTATAAGACAGATCATTATCAGTATAACCTGCATGTTGAAGCAACTGTCTTACGCTTAAAAATCCTTTTTGATGCAACTCAGATCTCATTCCCTCCAATCTCTTAATACTTCTGTTATTTAAGGTCAACCCTTTTCTTAATTCATCCATTGATTCCTCAATTTTCCAGACATAAATAGACGTACAATCTTCAGGAGAAATGGTTTTATAAATAGGCATGTATTGTTTAATAGGTATTTTGTATTTTTGCAAACTCAAAGCAAATATAAATAATATGAGTTCAGAAACATCAACATACGTAAAATATAAGGTTAAAGACATTAATCTTGCAGAATGGGGAAGAAAGGAAATACATTTAGCTGAGGCTGAGATGCCGGGTTTGATGAGTCTTCGTGAAGAATACAGAGACGAACAACCTCTTAAAGGAGCGAGAATTGCAGGTTGTTTACACATGACCATCCAAACAGCTGTTTTAATTGAAACCCTGATCGAATTAGGAGCCGAAGTAACATGGAGTTCCTGTAATATTTTTTCTACTCAGGATCAGGCAGCGGCAGCTATGGCTGAAGCGGGAGTTGCTGTTTATGCATGGAAAGGTTTGAATGAAGAAGAATTTGACTGGTGTATTGAGCAAACACTTTTTTTTGGTGAAGACAAAAAACCATTAAATATGATTCTCGATGATGGTGGGGATCTTACAAACATGGTTTTAGACAGGTATCCTGAATTAGCAAAAGATATCAAAGGGCTTTCAGAAGAAACAACTACAGGTGTTCACCGTCTTTATGACAGAATGAAGACTGGTACTTTACCTATGCCGGCTATTAACGTAAACGACTCTGTAACAAAATCTAAATTCGACAACAAATATGGATGTAGAGAAAGTGCCGTTGACGCTGTAAGACGAGCCACTGATATCATGATGGCTGGAAAAGTTATTGTTGTTGCTGGATATGGAGATGTGGGCAAAGGAACCGCAGCTTCTTTTAAAGGTACAGGTGCAAGGGTTATCGTAACTGAAATTGATCCGATTTGTGCTTTACAAGCTGCTATGGAAGGGTTTGAGGTGAAAAAAATGGACAATGTAATTTCAAAAGCGGACATCGTAATTACCACTACCGGAAATAAAGATATCATTCAGGAACGTCATTTTAGAGCTTTAAAAGACAAAGCTATCGTTTGTAATATTGGTCATTTTGACAATGAGATTGACATGTCTTGGTTAAACAATACATACGGTGATACAAAAATTGAAATAAAGCCTCAGGTTGATCAATATACTATTGATGGCAAAGAACTCCTTATTTTGGCTGAAGGCAGATTAGTAAATTTAGGGTGTGCAACCGGCCATCCAAGTTTTGTAATGAGTAACTCTTTTACCAACCAAACGCTTGCTCAAATTGAACTTTGGAAAAATTCAGATAAATACGAAAATAAGGTATATATGCTACCTAAGTACTTGGATGAAAAAGTAGCCCGACTACACCTTGAAAAAATCGGTGTAGAATTGGAGGAATTACGTAGTGAACAAGCTGATTATATAGGTGTTAAGGTTGAAGGGCCTTATAAACCTGATTATTACAGATACTAAAATTAATTGTTTTTAATGTTGTTATTATAAAAATCTCATTGTATGAAAAATATATTAGTTCCCATTGGAAGTAATGACCACGCATTAAACACCTTGCAATATGCCATTGATTTTGCAGAAGCTGTGGAAGCAAAAATTTATCTGGTTCATGTATATTCCAGTCCAAAAATTAGTGGAGCGGTATTAGGAGTAGATAATATCATGGAAAGAGATAGCAAAAAAATTCTCAAAGAGCATTTAACCAAAGTAAACAGAAAGAACGTTAAAATTGTTACCAGTACTTTAAAGGGCTATTCAATTGTTGATACTCTGAAACAGTTAACGAAGTTGCTTAAAGTCGATCTTATAATTTCCTCTACCAAGAATGACGGAGCAGATGATACTTTGTTTGTAGGAAATATAACAGGTAATATAATTAAAGACACTGACGTTCCAATGCTGATCATCCCGGCTGAAGTCAAATTCAAACCTATCAAAAAAATCTTAATGACCCTCAAATCTGGATCAATTAAGGCTGTTACCATGCTTGATCTACTTGTGAAAATTCAAAAAACTTTTAATGCCAAGATCCATTTGTTGCAAGTTAAAACACCAAAATTAGATGCAGCTGATCTGGAATTGAATAAAACATTAGAATCACTCATCGAAAAGTTAATTCCCACAAAAAATGCAACAGTATATCAAGGAGTTCTTGAATTCTTACACGAAGAAGACCCTGATATGTTATGTGTGATTAGAAGAAAACGTGGATTCTTCAAAAAACTTTGGGAAAATGACAGTGTGAAAAAAGTTGATTTTGACAGCCATATTCCTTTGTTAATCTTAAAAGGAATGTCGTAATTTGCAGTCGAAATAAATTGGGGTTACCCGCCCGATCTAAATTAGTTTGCCATGGCTGTAGTTTGTCTAAACAATTTATAATTTCCGACCACATTTTTTTTGTACAAATTCTTGGCATCGTCAGATAAAAATGACTTATCAATTATGGCTAATACCTCATTTTCCTTTTTATTAAAAGTGTCGATAATTTTCATTATAATTGAATCTTTAATTTTCAAGCGTTTTCCAAACTCAATAAAATCCTCACTCTTATAACTATATTTTTCTCCTAATGGCAAACTAGTTTGTTCAAGTTCTTCAAATAGATTCAACGCCAATAAATTATCGGTAAGATGAATCTTAGTATTCATCAAATCATATGATGGCGACAACATCATATCGCCATCTGCGGTTTCCAGTAGTGAAATATTTTTTAAATGAACATCCCCATTACCAGTAAGGAAATTGAATATCAGAATACGAAGAAAGTCAACTTTATTTAATGGGCTAAGCCATTCCCCAACATCTTGATATGTTTTCGAATTATATTTATCAGCTGCTTTAAGTACTGATGCAAAATCTTCCTGATTTAATTTTTCGCCATTATCATTATAATCAAAACGTCTTGTGATATATGCTGGAGTACCGTTGGCAAAGTTCATAAATGCACACTCGGCTATTTTGATGCCAAAAAGCTTTTTGGCTATTTGCATAGTTACATGTTCATTTGCAGGCGATTGGTCAGGAATATTAAACCTTGACAATAATGGTTTTATAATATATTGAGATTTTTCATCTAAACCCATTTTTGGAACTAACTCGATTCCTCTAGGTTTCCCAATAAATCCTTTCCGCTGAACTCCTGAGATGCTAAATCCCATGGGTTGACCATCTATTCTTTTTGAAATATCTTCCCAATTGAATTTAAGTTGAGGCCTTACCTTAGAGCGGTCAAATAAAATTGTCTCACAGGATGAGCAAAATCCACTTGTATTATCCTTAAGACATCCGTTACACTGTGCCATGTTAAATAATTTTTACTGTTATTGCTCCGATTGTATCATATTGACAGGTTAATACTAATAAACTCCAATCGTCACTTGGGTCAATACTTAATGCTTTACAAATTTGCTCTCTATTCTCTCCCTCGCTAAGAATGGATTTGAAATAGTGAAATAATTCTTTGGAATGATAAATTTTTTGGTTCTTAGACATATTAACCGAAATTGGTCGAGTGGTAACATTTTCAATAAACGCATCATCATATTCAAAATGATAACCATTATTATCAACCCAAAGTTCTCCAGCCTTAATGTTTCCTTTATATATGACTTCCAGCTTGTTTCCCAACTTCATATTTTATTATTTACGCTTTTTAACTTCCACTTTCATTTTTAAATTGAGATATTCAAAAATATTTTGCAATATTTCAAATGTTGGATTTCTAATACCTCTTTCTATTTGGGAAATGGTAGTTTTAGAAATATCAGTAAGGTCAGCTAAGTCTCTAAT
>JAUXCI010000283.1 GCA_030618945.1 Flavobacteriaceae bacterium | reverse complement strand
TGAACCTTGGACCCTCTGATTAACAGTCAGCCGTTCATAGGTCATCAATTTCCAGATATATCCAGTTTATTCCGCTTCTGGCCTACTTTACAGAGGGTTGAAATATTTCCCTCCTGACAAAAAATACGATTCTGCTTGCAAATTGCTTGCAAATTGCTTATCATTGCACTTGAATTTTATCTATTTATCATGGCCACAATTTATACTTTACTCGACACACGCAGAGAAAAACAAGATGGAACATACCCTGTTGTTTTTAGGGTTGTTCATAGTAGACTTGCTACAACCATTAACTCAGGTTATTCTGTCAAAGAAAAAGACTGGGATGCTGTTAAACTCAAAATCAAAAGCTCTTGTCGAAACTTGGGTTCTATCATACAGGTCAATGCTGATATAAAATCCAGGGAAGCAAAACTTAGTGGGGAGCTATCACTTTTAGAACGCTCTTCTCAATTAGAAGATATCACTACTTCCCAACTAAGAAAGAAACTACTGGGTAAGGAGAAAGAAAATAAACTAAAACTTTCCTTTGGCGAATTTGCCCGGCAATCAATATCTGGTCTTAAAACAGAAAAAAGACTGGGTACGGCAAAAGCCTATAACGATGCCTTAAGTTTTGTTTTAAACTACAATGATGGAAAAGATGTATCATTCTATCAAATGGATGCTGCCTTTCTTAAAAAGCTTGAAAAACGATATATGGCCAAACCCAACAATCACTATAACGGTCTTGCTGCTTATATGAGGGCTGTACGTGCCATGTTCAATAAAGCCATTGTTGATGGATATACCAAAAATGAATACTACCCCTTTAGAAGAAATGTGCAGGATAATGACAAATACCGGATCCGAAAAGAAAAGACCAGTAAGCGAGCAGTGAGCAAAGAGTTTATTCAGAAATTCGAGCAATATGACAAGAATATGGAGAACAAAATGTATGTCGATGCTAAAAACTATTTTCTATTCAGCTTTTATATGCGGGGAATGAATATGCGGGATATTGCACTGCTTAAAAAACGCAATATTGTAAACAAGCATATTGAATACCGAAGATCGAAAACAGCTAAGACATACAAGATATTCCTTAATGATAAGGCAAGGGAAATTTTGAATTATTACGGATATGAAGAAAAAAGTAAAAATCATTACCTGTTTCCAATAATCAAAAGACCTTTTGACCTGGAGTTGATGATCAAGGATGTTCAAAATGCTTTATCAAATACCAATAAATATTTAAAACACATTGCCAAAGACATGGACTTTGATGAAAAGAATTTAACAACCTATGTCAGCAGGCATAGCTGGGCAACTATTGCTGATAAGGCAGGAATTGACCGAAGGATCATTTCTCAGGGGTTAGGGCATCAAGACTTGCGAACGACGGATATCTATATTGATGATATCGTTCATGACGATGTATTATCTGAAGCTGACAAAATAATTATTGGATGATTTAACAAATTGAAACAAATGAAAAATCAAGTTATAAAACAAATTGATGGAATATTATTAAACTCTTTTGAAGTAGAGGCCGGATGGATACAGTTTACTATTTCTACTGAAAGTCAGAATGTATATCAGCAATATTCCCACATATTTGACCCATTAATGAAACTTAAAAAATGGCTTGAGGCAATTTGTATGGGCAAAAGGAAATGCTCCTTTTCCTTCGATCCGGAAGGAGTAATAATAAAATATGTATTTGAAGAACTTAAAGATGATTCTTCACCTAAAGGTAGAAACAGTCAGCTAGGTACTTTCAAAATAGTTGAGAATGAGAAAGGGTATAATGAAGTCTATTTTGATGCTATTGTTGACCGCTATCAACTGGTAAGTGGATTTTATATGGGTTTTATGTCCCTGGCCAAAAAAGGATATGACCCTTTGGAATGGGACTACCATAATATAAACAATCAACTAATAGACTTTTTACTTCAACTTAATTGGAAAGAATTTAACATGGCTTTATATATTTCTGATAAGCTCTCTGGATACACTAATAAGCTTTCCGGTAGCAATATTGAAATTCTTTACAAAACTTTTCAAAAGATCCATGGAAAAGGAATTCCTTTATTGGACGATTACAATTATTGGATTGACTATGCTGTTCTAAAAGAAAAAGATGATTATAAAAACTGGTCCGCTGCTAAAAAGATGGAACACCTAAAAAGTTGTTTTACCGAGCGAATCAGTCCATATTCAGGTTATCCGGTTCAAGAACTTAAATCTGATATCATTGAAAACTGTCTGATTTTACAAGGATATGAAGTTTGGCGTATATAGAGTAAAAGAAATTGACATTTTAAGCATTTCGGTTTGAAGCCTACATTTTCGTCTTAGATCTACGTTTTCTGTGTTAAACTTGCGTTTTTAGCATAAGACTCACGTTTTTCGTGTTAGACTTACGTTTTTCGTCCCATTTAACAGTGAACACCTCCCAAAACCATAAAATTTGTTCAAAAATGCATCGAAAATCCAATAATTTTTACAAATTACTGGTGGTTTTCTTTGCTTTTAAGCTGTCTGGAAGGCAAAAAAGGTAGTTTGTACCTAATTTTCACATTTATTGGACCAAAATTGGGAGAAAAATCCACAAAAAAGTCAGAAAAAGTATGCTATCCTAACGAACTGGCTACATATTTGATAAAATCTATTTCAATTTGTCCCTCATATCTAACGACCTAAGAAAACCTGACTCTTTTTTTGGGAAAAACTATTTTAATTTGGCACATTTAAACATAAACCGGAGTTGAAATTACAAAAAAACTATTAGCTTTTGTGAAAATATGCTTTTCAATCTGTTGTTTCTACAATTTATTAGGATAAAATATTTGGAAAACAAGATGTTGGAGCCTGGATGAGCAGTTCAATCTATAATGATCTATTCGTATAAAGCCATTAGTAGACATTATTAAAGTACTATTCTAGTTTTTCTGTTTATATCAAATGTAGTTTTATACGATGACATGTTCAGTTTAGGAATTTACAGAATTCTGAATTACTTTTTAAATTCGATCTTCAAAACAAATTGACCTGACCCAAGCTCTGGATGTGAACGGGTAACAATAATTCTATACCATT
>JAUXCI010000263.1 GCA_030618945.1 Flavobacteriaceae bacterium | reverse complement strand
CAGGCAAAATTGTATGCTGATTGCCTTGAAAACATGCATGGTAAACGACCTGTAATTTATTATACAAATGGTTTTGAAACCTGGATGTGGGATGATGGGGATTATCCACCCAGGCCTGTTATGGGGTTTTATTCTAAAAGTGAGTTACATACGCTTTTCAACAGGCGATCACTAAGGCAGAAGTTAACCGCAATTAAGCCCAAAAAAAATATTGCCGGGAGGTATTATCAAATAGAAGCCATCAAGCGGGTTGGAGAAGATTTTCAGGATAAACATAGAAAATCCCTGCTTGTTATGGCTACAGGCAGTGGTAAAACCAGAACAGCCGCAAGTCTTATTGATGTACTGGGAAGAGCAAACTGGGCGCAAAAGATACTTTTACTGGCTGACAGAACAGCGCTTGTAAACCAGGCTAAAAGAATGATCAGTGAACAGCTTCCTTACCTCTCTGTTGTGAATATTACAAAAGACAAAGAGGAAACAACGAGTCGAATGGTGTTTTCAACCTACCCCACCATGATGAACCGAATTGACGGGGAAAGGTATAAAGGCAGGCGCCAGTTTACAATAGGTTATTTTGACCTCGTCATTGTTGATGAGGCACACAGATCGATTTACAAGAAATATTCTGCACTTTTTCATTATTTTGATGCCTTATGGGTAGGTTTGACAGCTACGCCTAAATCCGACATTGATAAAAATACTTATGAAATTTTTGAAAGAGAAGATCATAACCCTACTTTCGCTTACGAATTAGATCAGGCAGTAAAAGATGAATACTTGGTTGCTCCTAAAGCAGCTTCTGTACCAATAAAATTCCCAAATGAAGGTATTTCGTACAAAGATTTAACTGAGGAAGAGAAACAGGAATACGAAGAAAAATTCTTTGACGAAGAAAAAGGTACTTTGCCAGAATTCATATTCCCTACTGCGCTCAATGATTGGTTGTTTAATGAGAACACAGTAGATAAGGTATTATTTTACCTTATGGAGAACGGGCAGAAAATAGAAGGGGGAGATAAACTGGGTAAGACAATCATTTTTGCACATAACCATAAACACGCAATATTCATCCAGGAAAGGTTCAATGCACTTTATCCTAAATTAAAAGGGCATTTCCTGAGAGTGATTGATAATTATGAGCCATATGCTGAAGACCTGTTACTTGAGTTTTCAAACAATGAGAAATTACCTCAGATCGCTGTGTCTGTGGATATGCTTGATACAGGAATCGATATACCTGAAGTTTTGAACCTAGTGTTCTTCAAGCGTGTAAGATCATCTTCAAAATTCTGGCAGATGATTGGGAGAGGAACACGACTTTGTCCAAATATTTTTGGCCCAGGTGATGATAAAAAGCACTTCCTTATTTTCGACTTTTGTGAGAATCTGGAGTTTTTTAATGCAAACCCGGATGGAATAAAACCGAAGAGACAGGTTTCCCTTTCACAGAAAATATTTGAAGCACGATTACAATTGTCGCAATTATTAGTTGCTAAAGCAATTGATAATACTTATCATTCAGAGTTAAAAACTCAGTTGCTCAATAATTTGCACAAATCAATTGAGTTACTTGACCAGGACAGTATACGGGTGAGACAACATTTGCGATTTGTCGTTGAATTTAGCAACAGGGAGAAATGGAATAATTTAGGTAATGTTGATATCAACAATATCAAATCTGAGCTTGCCCATTTACCAGAAATTGATGAAGAAGAATCTGCAAAACGATTTGATCTTTTTATGCTTCAGTTTATGTTGCAATTGCTGGCTGATCATGAAGGCAAAGAAAAAAGAACAGAGGATGTCAAAATAATATCCAGGGCATTATTAACCAAAACCTCAATTCCTATCATTAAACAACGGGAATATTTTATCAAGAAATTGCTGTTAGATGCTTATTGGTCGGAGATTGATCTGGAGAGATTGGAAAAAGTTAGGCAGAACATAAGAGACCTTATTAAGTTTTTAGAAGGAAAAGAGCGGAACACTGTGTATACTCATTTTGAAGATGAGATTACTGGTGAAACAACATGGCATGAAATTGTACCAGATTATACTAAATTGAAAGATTACAAGGAAAGGGTTGAACGCTATGTTCGTCAACATCAGGATCAATTTGTAATTCAAAAACTAACTCACAATATGCCTATCACATCCTATGAACTGGAACAACTTGAAAATTTCCTTTTTGACGGATCTGAACGTGGAACCAAAGAGGATTTTTACCTTCAATATGGTGAAGACAAACCTTTGGGGTTTTTTATCAGGTCAATACTTGGGCTGGATATACATGTTGCAAAAGCTGCCTTTGCTGATTTTATTCTGTCAGGATCGTTTAGTGCAGATCAAATAAAGTTTATTGACACTCTAATCAACTTTATGTCAAACAATGGCGTAATTGATACAGGGATGCTTTACGACTCTCCGTTTACAGATATTAATGACCAGGGTATTGATGGAGTGTTTGACGAGAGGGGAAGGGACAAGGTCATTAAGATTATTGAAAATGTTAATAAAAACGCGGAAGTTGCATAAACAGACTATAAAATAAGAACTTATGGACGAATGGGTAGCAGTTTTTGAAAAGAATAAAACAAAAGAGTTTATCGAGCCAAATAAAGATCTTAAATGCAGTTATTGGATCTGTAAAAAGGATACAGGCAAAAGGAATACAACAACCAATAATCAATATATTATATATGAATATTTAATATTTGATAATGATATTAATGAAAAGGAAATAGTGCAAAACCATTGGAAGTTAAGGAGAATCGAGGATTATAAGTATAAAAACGCATACGATCATGCTATAAGAGTTACCATTTCCGATCCCAAGGGTGAAATTAGAACAGAACTTTTTTACACAAATTACCAAGCTGTTTTTGATGGGTTAGAATATTTAGAAAAAGCTAGCTTTTTCGCAAACTGGCAAACCTTTGATTTAAAGGAAGAAATTGATAACCTTAAAATTGAAAATGAACAATTGAAGAAAAGATTAGATGCAATCGAAAAGGTTGTCGAAAATGAATCTGATAAAATGGACAATTAATATTAAAATAACAAACATTGATAAGTCAAGATTTAACCTGCTTAAAGAAAAATATCATGATGAATTTATAAACTCCATTAAGTTTTCAGACAATCAAAATGCAAGAATAACCAGCGATAAAATTATTGGTGAAAAATGACAAAACACATCACAACCAACATTATTTTATACAAGCTCCATTCCGACAACAATGAATTTAAAGAAGATTTCTTTGATGCATTTTTTTAATCATTCCAAAGGTCAAGCATTTTTTGTGCTGCAGCCTCCTCATCAATTTTTATATATCGTAAAAAAGCCGATTCAGTTTTATGCCCACTTATTTTGCGAATGAGTAGGGTAGGCATACCCCTATTAAATTGATTCGTGCAAAAAGATCTTCTGCAAGTATGTGATGACATCAATTCAAACATTTTATTTACTGTTTCTATTTTTTTAATACCAACTTTTTTAACAGTGATTATTTCCTCATTTAATTCTGCTTTTTCGCCAATGATTTTGATTGATTCATTAAATTTTTGAAGGCTAATATTATTGGGAGGATTATTCTTATACTTTTTCAGGATACTGTGAAGCAGGGGAGAAAT
>JAUXCI010000203.1 GCA_030618945.1 Flavobacteriaceae bacterium | reverse complement strand
TGTGATGACGGTAGAATCTGATTGGAGTTCTGCCTCATATTTTTACGGTTTGCTCGCGCTGAGCGATCAGGGTCAGATTGTGCTTAGTACCTTTATAAAAAACAGTTTACAGGGAGACAGTTCTTTAATCGACATCTATAAACATTTTGGTGTGGAAACTGTTTTTGGCGAGAACACCATATCGCTAACTAAGAAACCAATTGAATTAAGGCCTCTTAGCTTAGATTTGAGTAATTCTCCTGATCTTGCTCAAACGATAGCAGTAAGTTGTTTTGGGGCAGGCATTGCCTGTGACCTCACGGGCTTACACACTTTAAAAATCAAGGAAACAGATAGGCTGGTTGCTCTGCAAAAGGAATTGGAAAAACTGGGAGCAAAAATTAGCGTGACCGATAAAAGCCTTCATTTGAAATCAGGCAATGAGATCAAAGAAAATATTTTTATTGATACCTATGATGACCATAGAATGGCAATGGCTTTTGCCCCATTGTGTTTGAAAACAAGTATTCATATTAATGACGCCGAAGTAGTTACTAAATCATACACGGATTTTTGGAATGATTTTGAATCGGTTTTGACTTCTTGACGGTTTCACATATTAGGGCCCATACTAAAAAAGAAAATACATGGAAAATCTTCAAAAATTTTTAGAATTTGAATTACTCCATATAGGAGATTATGTTATTCAAGTATTTATGATCGTAAAGATCATAATGATTTTTGTGTTCACTAGTCTTTTGTTATTGATGATAAAAAAGTTTTTGTTGAGAAAGAACTTCTTTCAACGCTTAGATACCGGCTCCTCTTATGCAGTTTATCAGATGGCCAAATATATTATATGGTTGATTGCTTTTGGGCTTGTACTGGAAACCATTGGCATTCAGGTTACCGTATTAATAGCAGGTTCTGCGGCTTTATTGATAGGTGTCGGTCTGGGTTTACAGCAAACTTTTAATGACGTAATTTCGGGAATGATCCTCTTGTCTGAAAGGTCTATCAAAATTGGTGATATTTTAGAAATTGATGGAGATATTGTAAAAATTCAAGAAATTGGTCTTAGAACATCCAAAGGCTTGAACAGGGATCAAATCTCAATCATTATTCCCAATTCTCTTATTACGACCAACAAAGTAATTAATTGGAGTCATCAAACAAAACACAACCGCTTTAAAATTGATGTAGGAGTGGCTTATGGATCAGACGTTGAATTGGTTACAAAGCTGCTCGAAGAAAGTGCGGTGTCACATGAAAAAGTCAACGATTTAGATGAAGTTACCGTTATGTTGGTCGATTTTGGCGATTCTTCTTTAAATTTTCAATTGTTGTTTTATAGCGAGGAAATTTTTAGAATTGAAAGAATCAAAAGCGATATACGAAAGATTATTAGTAAAAAGTTTAGCGAAAATAATGTTAGCATACCATTCCCGCAAAGGGATCTGCATATCAAAACCTGAAGTTCGATTTAAACGATTCCTGGAATAGATCCTCCATCAACTTTGATGACGGCACCATTGGTAGCCGAACTTAAAGGGCTTGCTAAAAAAACGGCCATATCAGCAATCTCCTTTGGTTGGGTAAAACGCTGTAAAAGAGAAGATGTTCGCACCTTTTTAAAAAAATCATCCGCCACGTCTTCCTCTGACCTATGTTCAATAATTGCTTGATTTTTTATGTATTCCTGAGCGCTCTCTGTTAAAGTGGATCCCGGAGCCAAAGTATTTACGCTAACGTTTGAACCTTTTGTTGTTTGAGCCAGACCTCTTGACAGCGCCTGTATAGCAGCTTTTGTTGCACTGTAGGCGATAAGATCTTCGGGTACAAGCTGAGCGCATTCGCTGGAGATAAAAATGATTCTCCCCCAGTTATTGGCTTTCATTTTAGGTAAAAAATATTTTGATAATTTTACTGAGCTCATTAGGTTTACCTCAAACATTTCATGCCATTCATTAGTCGTGGTTTTGTCAAAGGATTTTGACGCATAAATACCCACATTATTGATCAAAATGTCAAGTTGATCAATTTTTTGTTTTACCGCATCCATCGCAGAGGGATCTTTAAAATCGACAGCAATACCCGAAACTTTCCCATTCGGAACAAAGGCTTGTAGTTGCTTGACAGCCGAATCTATATTTTTTTGTGAACGACCATTGATGATAACAACAGCGCCTTCAGTAAGCAATGCTTTTGCAATTGCAAAACCGATTCCTGAAGTTGAACCAGTTATAAAAGCAGTTTTATTTGTTAGTTGAAGATCCATATGATTAAACGCCGATTCCTAAAGGGCTAAAAATGATCCATAATGCAAGCACGCATGCTATCAAAATGATGGTTAGTATTGTATCCGTAGTCCACTTAAATTTAAATTTTGTTTCCTCCCTGTTAAAAGTTACGAGTTGCAACATTTCTTGTTCTTTTTGTACACCAAATTTGCTGGCGACCATAAGTATGATGCTGCTAAAAATAAATAAATAGATGGCGTAATGTAAGAAATTAATGTCGAGCAGGCCATGTAGTAAACTGCCAGGTACAACCGAAATTATTCCTTCCTTACTCAGGTACTCAGTAATTAATCTAAACATTCCCAAAGCGAATCCTAACCAAAGTGAAACAATGGCGCCTTTGGCATTGATCCATTTAAAAAATAATCCAAACAGAAAAACGGCTGCAATAGGAGGAGAAATATAGGCTTGAACGCTTTGTAAATAGTGAAATAAACCACCACCCATCAAGGTTTTCATAAATGGGATCCATAAAAAACTAGCGATCACCAAAACTAAGGTGGCCAGTTGCCCCACCCACACAAGTTCTTTTTCACTGGCCTCAGGTTTATATTGCTTGTAAAAATCAAAAGTAATAAGTGTTGAAGAAGAATTGAAAGCTGAAGATAAGGAACTCATCAAGGCTGCCAGAAGTCCTGAAATCGCCAGGCCTTTTAATCCAATGGGAAGAAAATTATTGATCATAGCAGGAAGTGCCTTATCAGGATTGTCGAGGGAAAAATTGAGCATACCTTTTTGAGCCAGTGCAAATGCAATAACCCCGGGTAGAAAGAAAAGAAATACGGGTAACAATTTCAGAAATCCAGCAAATAAAGTTCCTTTTCTAGCATTGCTGATATCTTTGGCGGATAAGGTTCTTTGGACAATAAATTGATCAGTACACCAATACCATACGCCCAAAATGGGTGCACCAAATAACATACCTGTCCATGGGTAGTTTGTATCGTCATTAGACCTCCATAGATTAAAGAAACGCTCGGTTGGTGGATTACCAGGTTCTAAGGAGGCTTGAGTAAGGGTCTCCATCATAGCATCCCACCCACCAAGCTGATGTAATCCAAAATAGGTTACGGCACCTGT
This sequence comes from Flavobacteriaceae bacterium, assembly GCA_030618945.1. GTDB lineage: Bacteria > Bacteroidota > Bacteroidia > Flavobacteriales > Flavobacteriaceae > Lutimonas. The sequence continues at coordinate 1,706 of JAUXCI010000203.1, read as the reverse complement.
TCCTGCAAGTAAGATAAAGGTTTGTATCATGTCTGTGTAGATCACCGCCTTAAGTCCGCCAAGGACGGTATAAAAACCCGTTGCAACGATGGTAATAATGGCTCCTGTCCAAAATGAAATTCCAATGGTTTCAAAAACCAGGGCACCAGCAAAAATGATCAAGGAGATCTTCGTGATCACATAGGCCAAAATGGAAACAACTGACAGGTAATTGCGACAAGCTTTGGAATATCGAATTTCAAGAAATTCAGGCATTGTATATACCCCTGACCTCAGATAAAAAGGCACAAAAAGCCAACCAAGTAAAATAAGAATAAGCGCTGCTATAATTTCAAAATTGGCTTGAGGCATTTCTCCTCGGGCCCCTGCACCAGAAACACCTATGATGATCTCTGATCCAATATTAGAAGCAAACAGGGAAGCTCCAATTACAAACCAGCCGGCACTTTTCCCAGCTAGAAAATAATCTTTCGAGTCTCTATTGCCCTTATTTTTTCCACTGCCTTTAGATACCCACCACGCAATCCACAATATGATCGCAAAATATAATAAGATGATCGCAACATCAACAAAATGTAGTGTACCCAGCATTAGAGGTTTTTAAGGATTTGGCATAGTGATAATTACGTAAATTTAGTTATTAATTTATAAATCTTACCATTTTTTAAATCCGACTAGTTTCTCTCCCAACTCATTCAACTTAGCTACGTCATATTTTACTTGTTCAAAATTTCGAGGATCACCAGGAAAAGCATAACCACTTGGTGCGATTCTTTTTTTCCATGAATTGATGCGCCATTGCCTGAGTTCATTGTTTTCTTCCTCCGCCGGCATCATTGAGATATATTGGGCTATTCTCACCTTATCTTTTGATAAGTTAGGTCTGATGCCATGGGGCTGCAGGCTGTTAAAAATAAGCAGATCCCCTGCGTTGAGTTTTACCTTAACCAGATATTGTTCGAATCCACTAATATCCGGTTGAAACGGGTCTCTATCCTTGGGCTGTCCAAGTTTCCAAGTATCGTAGTTTCTATACAGTTCAGGGATGCATTGAAAGCCACCCATGTCTTCATCATTTTGATCCGCTAAGGCCAAAACACCTTGTACATTTTGAGGTTTGGTCTCTGGGTCATAATCCCAGTGTATAAAACCTTTATATTCAAAACCAGGTTTAATGGGGAAATTTAAATTTGCCCGGTCAATGGTCGCCCATAATTTATCTGTACCCCAAATATCAACAAAAGCGTCGTATACTTTTTGAGTTTGCCTGTTATTCCAAAGCGCTTGGTTATTGTAAACTTCAACCATACCTGTTCCAGCCAGCTCTTTCATTTCAATCTCAGCTCTCGGTGGAGCATACCATGTTTCAGGATCATTTTTATCTTTTTCTTCAAATTCCCAAATAAAATCAGCAGTTTGCCCGGCCTGCTCTTTTGAAACGGCGTTTCTGATGACAATATAACCGTTGTGAATCCAGAAATTCCAGTCTTCTTCTGTGAGCACTCTAAGCGGCTTTCCATTAGATCTATCATTTAGTTTTAGGGCGCTACTGGTTGCGGTTGAAGGATTTCCTGGAATCTCTTTATGGTTCTTATTTGGACTTTCTCTTTCATCGATTTTTTCGTTCTGATAGTTCATATGGCTTTTATTTTTCGTCACTTTGACAATTAGATGATCAAAGATAGTTGTTGAAAACCTGCTTCGCT
>JAUXCI010000294.1 GCA_030618945.1 Flavobacteriaceae bacterium | reverse complement strand
GTATGGGCGGTCCTCGACCCGATAGGCGGTGACCATCTGGGGTAGGACGTGTCCCACCTCTTGTGCGACGACCATCACTGGATCTGGATACTATCCACAGGCAGAATTGAATTTTCTGATAGGTGTGACTCTAAAATTTTAAGTTATATTAAATTAGAAAAGCGAATTCTATCGGGGGAAAGGTTTAAGATTATCAGAACACATTTAAAATATGATGTCAGAAACGCTTTTCTAATTCGTATTATCTTTAGGCAGACTTTTTATTTGAATTAAGCCCGAGTACAGAAAAAATTGGGCATGTACCTACCAATCCTGTCAAAATCATAATTCCTGCAATTGCATAGAGCACATAATCCCATGGGCTTTGTACAAGACCTTGATACGACACGTAAATCGCAACTATAGCTATGATAAATCTAATTACCTTATCTATTGAACCTACATTTTTTTTCATAATTCTACTATTTAATTCTTGATTACCAGGTAAAAATAGTCAGATGGTGGAGTTATCCATGTGATAATTGTCACAAGTATATTTATACCTGAACTCCTTTTAGCATCTTGTTCCAATATAAATAGGGAAGCATATATTTTTTTAAAATCCATAACCTCCAATGCTCCTGTGATGAGTCTCCCACAAAAAGAGGGAACTTATTCAGTTTTGGATCAGGTTTAAAATCTTTACTATAGTCAAATTCTGCCAAAACCATTTTTCCGTAACCGGTTACCAACGGGCAGGATGAGTAACCATCATAGGTTTTATCAGACAAGGTTGAATTCTCAATTAATTTTAAAATATTTGAAACCACTACCGGCACTTGTTTCCTTATAGCAGCTCCGGTTTTGGCCGTTGGTAATTGAGCCACATCTCCCAAACCAAATACATTGTCAAATTTTTTGTGTTGCATTGTTTTATCGTCTACATGAAGCCACCCTTCAGGAGTTGACAAAACAGAGCCTGCAATAAACTTAGGTGATGCTTGTGGCGGAGCCAAATGCATCATATCGAAATGAATCCCGAATCTTCCATTCTCTTTAGTAACCTCGACATCTTTATAGTTGTATTGAATCTCCTTATCAAGTGTTTTTGAATCGTCATCAGACATAACTACACATCCTCCCGCACTTAGATCCTTGGCTATTTCATACCAGGCTATCTTTTTCTTGGCATCAACTTTAACCAATTTGTGAAAAAACCGAACGTTTATGTCTTTCCTATCTACCACTTTCATCAATGTCTTGGCGATTGGTTTAACAGCAAATATTACACCACCGGGTATGGCAAAAACAATTTTTGTATCATTCCTAACACCAATTTTCTTAAAGTGCTCATCAGCTAAGTACATTATTTTTTGAGGAGCACCACCACATTTTATAGGAGTTGTGGGCATTGTAAACAGCGCGGTTCCTCCTTTAAAATTTTTCAGCGTATTCCAAGTGTGATTTGGATCTGTGTAGTTACTGCAAACAACACCTTGTTCCATAGCTTCTGTAAGCCCTTCAACAAGTTCTGGTGCCATTCTAAGCCCTGGGCATACAACCAGAAAGTCGTAAGTATACCGTTCACCATTTTTTGTTGAAACGCTATTATTTTCCGGATCGAAAGTATCAGCATATTCTTTGATCCAGTTTACACCTTCTGGCATTACCGATGACATGCTTCGGGCAGTTTTATCAAAATCATAAGTATTAGCTCCCACAAGGGTCCAGGCAGGTTGGTAATAGTGTTTGTCGGCAGGTTCAATTAATCCGATTTTAATTTTTGGGCTGGATTTTTTTATTTGAGACGCAACCATTATTCCGGCAGTCCCGCCACCAATAATGAGTAATTGAAAATGTTTGATCATTTTGATTGAGATAAATTAATGTAAGTTTTAGTTTTAAAATTATGGAAACAGAAAAATAAAATTTCCATTATTCAAATGTTGTGACATTTGTTACATTATACCAGATGGTTCTAAAAGGACTATTTTCTTTAAAAAAAGCGCTATTTTACCGTCTTTTTCGAGTTTTTTCAGCAATCTAGAAATAACTTCTCTAGAAGATCCTAACTCATTGGCTATTTCCTGATGCGACTTGTTTACTGAATTGGACTTGTTCAAACTTGCTTTTTTTATCAAATAATCTTCTAATCTTTTTTCTTTATTTGAAAAAGTTAACAGTTTTATCATTTCAACAACTTCATCAAACTTTTCATTGAATTGTTCGTAGATAAATAAATTCCAATTGGGAAAATTCTTCCTTAAGCCGTATAACTTTTCTTTAGGGATCAGAATAGTAGTACAATTTTCTTCTACCACCCCCTTCACGTTGACTTTCTCATTTCTCTCTCCAGCCATGACTGATACAATACAAGTTTCACCCGGCTTTATATAATACAACAGAACCTCTTGACCGTTCTCTTCTTCTTTGTATATTTTAATTAAACCCTCAATGACCAGAGGGATAACCTTTACATATGAGTTTTCCTTCAGCAGAACCGTGTTCTTATCAAAAGATCTCAGCTCTCCAACGTTATCGATCTCTTTAACTAAAGCGTCAGAAGTTGCTATTTGATCGAAGTTATTTTTTACAATTTCAGTTAAATTCATTTTTGAATTTAGTTATACAGAATCAAAATAAAGTTATTAAAACGCAATGAATTTTACTGTTAAAACCTGTCATTTTTCTAATCATAGACTGATCAACCAATTTAGGAATAAACTATTGCGCATCCGAGCCGAATTTTCCCATCGAACAACTCACCATTGATTTGGCTTT
>JAUXCI010000244.1 GCA_030618945.1 Flavobacteriaceae bacterium | reverse complement strand
TGTTCAGGACACCTGCAATTACCAGTACAGTTTCTGGTATTTGGCGCAACTGATCTAAAGAAGTAACCGGTTGAAATTTCTGTTAAAACCCCACTGCTTTTCCGGATCCTTCTTGGGTATAAGCGATTTTTGTACCATCAAAAGAAGAGAATGTTTGAAATAAGGCCTGAGCAAAGACCATATGCCCTAAAAGAAGCAATACTAAAATCGATATATGCCTCATATGCTGTTAATTATCTGTACTTATCAACACATCTTTAACACTAGCATTCATAATATTGAAAAATTAATGACTACGTTCACAAGCTTCTTTTTTTCTCGTATCCATCAAATGAATGATTTTCCAGTTACCAGAGCTATCCTTTACCAAATCAAAAGCATCCACTCCGCAGTGGCTGAAGTCATCGCCAATATAGAAGGCATAATCGGTCCATACCTGGGCTATTCCTCCGTCAATTTCAATTTTTGTATTCCATATTCTTTCGTCCCATATTTTATCATGAGGCGTACCTATAGCCTTTAAAAATGAAGTGAGTTTTCCCTCTTTAAGCATCAACTCACCTTCCTTAGAGATAAAAGAGGAATACATCTTAACTTCTTTATGGAATACAGATGACACTTTAGCACTGTCTGCTTCTCTCATTCCATCAAAAAGAGTAAGAATAACTGCATGAACGGATGCGCTATCCTTTTCTTTATGATCATTTTGGCCTTGAACCGTTAATACAAATCCCATAATGAGCATGGAGTTTATTAGTATTTTGTTTATTCTCATATTGAACTTTTATCGTTAATATTAGTGCTTTGTCAAAGTTAATGAAATTTATCAATGAAAAAAGATGTTGCTGGTCAACCTGTCTTTCACATTCATATGTCTCATTGGTAAAAAAACCTGATCCTTTGATTAAAATTATTGACGCAAGCCCTTACAAAACTACTCTATTCCGTTTGAAACTAGCTTTTTAGCGTTAAATAATTGTTAAAATACTAATATGTTATACATAGTACTGTAACAAATTGATTTTTGTGGCGTCTATTTAGTATAACCCTTTAAAAACAATAATTATGAAAGCCTTTTTAAGCACCCCCACAGATTCCGAACCTAGAAAATATTTAGTGTTTTCTAATTTCAGAAACACCAAAAGAATTCGATGGTCAGAGTTTAGAAACTTTGGACATTAAGTTTAAATTATTAATAAATGCATCAAACAATAGAAAACATGACAACAAATAGTAAGCTCTCTACAACCCAGGCCCGAGAAAGTCTTTATTTTGGTACTAGTAAGTATACAAAAAGAGTTCAATGGTCAGAACACAGACATTATGCGATTTAAAACTAAAATTTCACCTTAAATAAACCTATTCAAATTTGAGTAGGTTTTTTTTTGCAATCTATCACCACATTATTTTAGCCATACAAAACAACCACCCCTTACTCTATCTTGCTCATTATAAAATTATTATATATCTTGTAAGTCTATTAACCCTTTAATTTACATTATATGTCTAAAGCAACAAACAAACCCGGTATTGATTTTTGGATCATTGGAATTGTAGCACTTGTTTGGAATTTGATGGGTGTTTTTGCCTATTTGCTACAAGCTTATATGACCGAAGAAGATTTGATGGCCATGCCAGTTGCAGAACAAGCACTTTACGTAAATATTCCTGCCTGGGTTACCGGTGCGTATGCCATCGCCGTTTTTGGCGGAACTTTGGGCTGTATTCTATTATTGATAAGAAAAAAATTGGCAGCTACCGTATTTTTAATTTCACTTGTTGGAATTGTTATGCAAATGAGCTATAACATTTTTATGTCTAAGGCTACTGAAGTATATGGTCCCGGAGGGATAACCATGCCCGCAATGATTCTTTTGATAGGTATATTTTTGCTATGGTATGCTAAGAAAAAGACTGCTGCCGGGATCCTTTCTTAAACAAACTCCCTGTTGATGCAAAAAACTTATTCGTTGCTGAATAAGTTTTTTTTTTGCCTTCTATTTTCCTCAATATTTAATCATATACCCATCAATTTTATTTATTTTGCAAGCGAAATAATTTAAAGAATCAATGAAGGTTTGCATTGCTGAAAAGCCAAGTGTGGCAAGAGAAATTGCCAAAGTTTTGGGCGCAAATACCAAACGTGACGGTTATTTTGAAGGAAATGGATATGCCGTTACCTATACTTTTGGTCACCTCTGTACCTTATGTGAGCCTAATGACTATAAACCGCATTGGAAAAGGTGGGATTTGAATAGTCTACCAATGCTTCCTGAAAAATTTAGAATCAAAATAAATTCCAATTCAGGAATAAAGAAACAATTTGACATTATAAAAAAGCTTTTTGATCAGGCAAGCCTTGTGATAAACTGCGGTGATGCCGGACAAGAGGGCGAATTGATTCAAAGATGGGTTGTACAGGAAGCAGGTTATTTGGGTAAAATAAAAAGGCTATGGATTTCATCCCTTACTGAGGAAGCAATCAAGGAAGGATTTGAAGATTTAAAACCCTCAAGTAATTATGACCAATTATTTTATGCAGGATTTTCAAGGGCTATAGGAGATTGGTTATTAGGTATGAATGCAACCCGATTATATACCCTTAAATACGCTAAGGACGGACAAGTTTTATCAGTAGGTAGAGTTCAAACGCCAACCCTGGCTATGGTGGTCAATAGATATCAAAGTATCTTAAACTTTTCTCCTGTTCCATATTGGGAATTACAAACCGTATACAGAGAGACGCTGTTTCTTTGTGAAGAAGGAAGGTTTCTGGATAAAGCACAAGGTCTTGAATTTTCCGAAAAATCGAAATTGAATGATTTCGAAGTTGTGGATATTGAGAAAAGAAACGGTAAAGAATATGCTCCAAAACTATTTGACCTTACAAGTTTACAGGTATTCTGCAATGCTAAATTTGCTTATACTGCAGAGGAAACACTAAAGATTGCTCAAAAACTTTATGAACAGAAACTCATTACATATCCGCGCGTTGACACAACTTTTTTACCGAATGATGTATTCCCTAAGGTGCATGGTATAATGTCAAAATTGAAGAAATATGAATCATTGACCACCAAAGTTTTATCAAAGAAGCTTAAAAAATCGAGCAAAATATTCAATGACAAAAAGGTGACTGATCACCATGCCATCATACCAACCGGAATAGAGATGAATCTTTCTCCGGTCCAGGAAAGGGTTTATGACATCATTTGCAAACGATTTATTGCCTCATTTTATGACGATTGCCAGGTAGCTCATACACTGATAAAAGGAAAAGTAAGCGGGGTATTATTTAAAACAAGCGGTAAACAAATCACTGTACCTGGATGGCGTGAAGTATTCAACCATACTGATCAGGATTTGGGCCAGGACAAAACAGTTTTACCCAATTTTATAATAGGCGAAAAAGGCCCGCATGAACCTTCATTTCTTGAAAAAGAAACCAAACCGCCTAATCAGTTTACCGAGGGAAGTCTATTGAGATCCATGGAATCAGCGGGTAAGGATATCGATGATGAGGATATGCGCGAAATGATGAAGGAAAATGGCATTGGCAGGCCTTCTACCAGAGCGAGTATCATAGAAACTTTGTTTAGAAGAAATTATATACTTAGAAACAAAAAGCAAATACTACCTACTCCAATTGGTATTGATTTGATTGATACCATTCAAAATAATTTATTGAAATCAGCAGAATTAACCGGTCAATGGGAACAAAAATTAAAAGAGATTGAAAGAGGTCAATACCACGCAGGATCGTTTATCAACCAAATGAAAAATATGGTTGACCAATTGGTTTATGAAGTAAGGTCAGAAAATTCAGGCAGATTAATTTATAATGAAACTTCAAAAGCAAAGGCTGTTTTACCAGATAAAAAAAATTCACAGACGAAGATTAACGATCGCGAATGTCCTAAATGCAAACAGGGCAAATTGCTTAAAGGCAGCAAGGCTTATGGCTGTAGTCGTTTTAAAGATGGATGTGATTTT
>JAUXCI010000070.1 GCA_030618945.1 Flavobacteriaceae bacterium | reverse complement strand
AGGCTGTTTTACAAATGTTTGTTTTATAAGGATGTAAACGAAAGGCCTTTTCAAGGGCCAGCCTGATGGTAACAGAGGTGTCTTCAAAAATGGCGTGATCACTCATGGGGAGATCTATTTTAGATTCCATCAAATAAGCAAAAAGACGCGCTATACCACAATTTGAGACAAAATCCGGAATAAGACTCACCTGTTTGTCAGTAAATTCCATGATGGATCCAAAAAATATTTCTTTGTCTGCAAAAGGAACGTTTGCCCCTGGTGAAATAACTTCAAGCCCGGCTTTGATCATTTGTTCTACCTGATTCTTGGTCACCAAACGAGATGCAGCCGCCGGAATAAAAATTTCCGCAGGCACAGACCATATCTTTTCGTTAATCTCATCAAAAGGTATCATCTTTTCAGCGACCAACATGTTGCCTCGTTTATTTAGAAACATGGTTCTCACTTCTTCGGTATCAAAACCATCCTCATTGATTACACCTCCTACTCTATCGATAATTCCAACAACTTTGGCTCCAAGTTGCGTAAGGTAATAGGCTGCCGCTGATCCCACATTGCCAAAGCCCTGAACGATGGCTCGTTTTCCGCTTATATCGCCACCATAAATATCGTAATAATGCTTTACTGCCTGTGCTACTCCATAACCAGTAAGCATATCTGCTATGGTATATTTTTTAGTCAGATCAGGAGAGTAATTTTTATCTTCAATGACCTTGATCACTCCATGCCTTAACTGACCTATCCTATTGATCTTTTCTGCTTCGGTCGGTTTAAAATGACCATTAAAAACCCCTTCCTGAGGATGCCATACACCCGAATTCTCTGTAAGTGGAATAACATCGTGAATCTCATCAATATTAAGATCCCCGCCTGTACCGTAATAGTATTTTAACAAAGGTGCAACTGCCTTGTACCATCTTTCCAAAACACCTCTTTTTCTGGGATCATTAGGATCAAAATTAATCCCTGATTTAGCCCCTCCAATTTTGGGCCCTGATACCGTGAATTTCACTTCCATGGTCTTTGCCAAAGACAAAACCTCATTCATATCCAAACCTTTGCGCATCCTTGTTCCTCCACCTGCTGCTCCACCTCTCAATGAATTAATAACGGTCCATCCTTCGGCCTCGGTTTCCTGATCTTTCCAATGAAATACAATTTCCGGTGCCTTATTCTCATATTTTTTTAATAGTTCTTTCATGATCCTTTCTAAATTATTTTTTATCCATTATAAATGACTCCACTACTGTGATCTCGATAAGCTCCAGTAACACTTTTTAGACAATTCACTTCTCCCATATCTTTTAGAACACCCAAAAAAGCAAAGATTATTGCCTCTTTAAATTCTATGATTTCGGTTGAAGGGATTACAATCTCAGCTTCAGCGAGAGATGATATTCTATCAATCATAAAAGTATTAAAAGCACCGCCTCCAGTTACGAGCACCCTGGTTTTATTCTTTTCTTTATTTTCGATTACCTTGTTAATCACGGCTGCTATTTGTCTGGCGGAATGTTCCACATAAGTGCGCAGTATATCCTCTGTTGAAATAGTGAAGCGTTCTATAATCGGCAAAACTACTTCAATCACAAATTCATAACCCAAAGATTTAGGTTGCTCCTGATCATAAAATGGCAGCTGATCCAAGGCTGATAACAAATCCTCATCAACTTCTCCTTTTGATGCCATCACTCCCTTATCATCGTATTCCAAACCAATTTTTCTCGTAAAATGATTGAGGACAATATTGGTAGCGCATATATCATAGGCCATCCTAAGCTCATCATCCTGATAAGAAATATTCGCAAAACCACCAAGATTAAGGCAAAAATCATATGCTTTAAACAATAATAAATCCCCGATGGGTACCAATGGCGCCCCTTGACCTCCCAAAGCCACGTCCTGGGTCCTAAAATCGCAAATGACCTTGCAATTGCATTTGGCTGATAAATGGGCTCCACTTCCAATTTGAAGCGTGAACCCTTGCTCGGGTCGGTGATAAATCGTATGTCCATGGGAAGCGATAAAATCAAGTTCTTCGATTTCATTTTCGGCTATAAAATTCAAGACCAAATGCCCTAAAAAATTGCCGTAATCACTATCTATTTTTGTCAACTGTTCGCCAGCATAGCCAAATGCTTCTTGAAGCTTGTTTTTCCATAATTCGGAATAAACTATAGATTTTTTTTTCAATACCTCAAAAGTATAGCCTTGATTCAGGGAAAATTTAACATATACTAAATCGACACCATCTAAAGAGGTGCCACTCATCAATCCAATTACGTGCCAATTTTTATTTACCATATTTCGTAAAATTACAAATACATTTTGAGAATTTAACTATCTTTGATCAATTCAGTTTATAAATAATAAATTCAAATTTTTATGGATTTCAGCCTTAGCGAAGAACAAATAATGATCCGAGATGCCGCTCGTGATTTTGCCAGAAACGAATTGTTACCAGGTGTTATTGAAAGAGATGAGAATCAGACTTTTCCACATGAGCAAATAAAAAAAATGGGGGAGCTCGGTTTCCTGGGTATGATGACCGATCCAAAATACGGTGGAGGTGGCATGGACACGGTATCTTATGTGCTTGCCATGGAAGAAATATCTAAAATTGATGCTTCTGCCTCTGTGGTGATGTCTGTTAATAACTCATTGGTTTGCTGGGGGCTTGAAACCTTTGGTACCGAAGAACAAAAACAAAAATATCTGGTCCCCTTGGCTACCGGAGAGATTATTGGAGCCTTTTGCCTAAGTGAACCAGAAGCAGGTAGTGATGCCACTTCCCAAAAAACAATTGCAATTGACAAAGGTGACCATTACGTGGTCAATGGAACAAAAAACTGGATCACCAACGGAAATAATGCATCTGTTTATCTGGTAATTTGTCAAACACATATAGAAAAAGGACATAAAGGAATCAACGCCCTTATCATGGAAAAAGACATGGAAGGCTTTGTTGTAGGACCGAAAGAGAACAAGCTCGGCATCAGAGGATCTGATACGCACTCACTTATGTTCAATGACGTAAAAGTACCAAAATCAAATAGGATTGGAGAAGATGGTTTTGGATTTAGTTTTGCCATGAAAACCTTGTCGGGAGGAAGAATAGGCATTGCCTCTCAAGCACTTGGTATAACTTCTGGCGCCTATGAACTGGCGCTTCAATATTCAAAAGAAAGAAAAGCTTTTGGCAAGGAAATCAGCAAACATCAGGCTATAGCTTTTAAACTTGCCGATATGGCCACAGAAATAGAAACTGCGCGTTTACTGTGCTTTAAGGCTGCATGTGATAAAGACAATAAAAAAGATTATACAGTTTCTAGTGCCATGGCAAAATTATATGCTGCTGACATGGCCATGAGAAACACTGTGGAAGCCGTTCAGATTCATGGTGGTTATGGTTTTGTTAAAGAATACCACGTTGAACGTTTAATGCGCGATGCAAAAATTACCCAGATTTACGAAGGAACTTCTGAAATTCAAAAAATTGTCATTTCAAGATCGCTGCTGAAATAATATTTATTTAATCTTTATGGCATGGTAAAGACTTCTCACCGAAGGAAGTAAACTTTCCTCTGAGAAGTTATTGAGCTCAGGATTTGCAGTTAATTGTCAGAGGCTTCAAGATGACCTCCGTGAAATTTTGGCCTAAAACGACTTCAAAAATGTTCTCATATCTTCAAAATTTAAACACGAAATTATAATATCCACAGTTTTCCATAGTGTAAAATTATGATATTGCATTTCTTCTTTGGTTTAACAGTTTTTGTTGATTATTCCACATGAATTTCGTTATTTTTGTGAAAATTTATTAATTATGGCGTACGAAAAGCAAGGGGTATATTTACCGGAATTTGAACATGATAATTGCGGAGCTGGTTTTATTTGTAGCTTAAATGGAGAAAAAACCAACGGTATTATTCACGATGCTTTAGAAATACTGATCAAATTAGAACATCGTGGGGCCGTAAGTGCTGATGGAAAAACCGGAGACGGTGCAGGAATTCTAATAGACATTCCTCATAAATTTTTTACTAAAGTATGTGATTTTAGCTTACCTGAGCAAGGTGATTATGCGGTAGGAATGGTCTTTCTTCCAAAGGGGATCAATCAATTCAAATATTGTACTGAGACCTTGGAAGAAGAGATTAAAAACCAAAATCTCAGTATTTTAGGCTGGAGAGACGTACCGGTTGAATCAGAACACCTTGGTGAAATAGCAGCATCAACTGAACCTTTTATAAAGCAATTATTTGTTGGAAAGAACGAACAGGAACTAAGCGATTTGGAATTCAATGCAAAGGTTTATATGGCAAGAAAAATTGCTGAGCATAGAATAGAAGAATCAAAACTAAAGCATGCAAAACAGTTTTATATACCAAGCTTTTCATCCACTACGCTTATCTATAAGGGCTTATTGATACCTGAAGATATCAGAAATTATTATACTGACCTTTCTGATCCTGATTTGGTAACCAGGCTTGCATTAGTTCATCAAAGATTTTCTACAAATACAGCCCCCTCCTGGGATTTAGCACAGCCCTTCAGGTTTATGTGTCACAATGGAGAAATTAATACGCTAAGGGGTAATGTGAGTAGAATGAAAGCACGGGAAGAGTTAATGAATAGTGAGCTCTTTGGTAATGATATAAAAAAATTATTCCCCATCATATCAGATAATAAATCAGACTCTGCATCTATGGACATGACCGTAGAATTATTATTGATGACAGGGCGTTCCCTTCCTGAGGTAATGATGATGTTGGTTCCTGAGGCCTGGGAGAAAGACGACAACATGTCTGAAGAGAAAAAAGCCTTTTATGAATACAATTCATGTATTATGGAACCCTGGGATGGTCCGGCTTCTGTACCCTTTACAGACGGCAATTATATAGGCGCTTTACTTGACCGAAACGGCTTACGCCCTTCTCGATTTACTGTAACCAAAGGGGGATATGTGATCATGTCATCAGAAATAGGTGTTTTAGACATCAAGCCTGAAGACGTGGTTAGACATGGAAGGTTAGAACCGGGTAAGATATTTTTGGTAGACATGAATGCGGGTAAGATCATCGAAGATGAAGAGGTGAAAAATGAAGTTGCTAAAAAATATCCTTATAAAGAATGGCTGAATAAGAACCTTTTGCCCTTAGCCAAAGTTCCTTATACAGGAAATAAATGCCCTATTGAGCTAACACCTTACAAAACAAGGCAAAGAATGTTTGGATATACCATGGAGGACATTGACATGCTCATTAGCCCTATGTGTAAAACGGGTAAGGAAACTATTGGGTCCATGGGTACTGACACTCCTTTAGCGGTTTTATCTGACCAGCATCAATTGTTATACAATTATTTCAAGCAATTATTTGCTCAAGTAACCAATCCTCCGCTTGACGGAATTCGTGAAGAAATCATTACTGACATAAGCCTTGCTGTTGGAGAAGATCGAAACATTTTCAAAATCTCTTCGGATCATTGTAAAAAATTAAAAATCCAAAATCCTGTTATATCAAACGACGATTTAGATAAGATAAAAAATATCGATTTACCTGATTATAAGGCGCGTGAAATTCCAATGCTTTATGATATCAAAAGAGGTTTAAACTCACTTGAAAAAGCTTTGGACCAAATTATTGAACAAGCTTCAAAAGCCGTTGATGAGGGTTGTAATATTATCATTTTGACTGATCGCGGAGCTGATAAAACGAATGGCCCCATCCCTGCTCTTTTGGCCTGTTCCTATCTACACCACTCCTTGAACAAGTCTAAAAAACGTTCAAAATTCGGAATTATCATTGAATCGGCTGAACCTCGTGAGCCCCATCATTTTGCAACTTTATTTGGTTATGGTGCCAGCGCTATTAATCCATATATGGTAAACGAAATCATTCGGGAGAAAGTCAATAATGGAAGCATTTCAGGTATCGATGCCGAAGAGGCAGTGCAGAACTTTAATAAAGCTACCGGTAAGGGTATCCTTAAGATTATGAACAAAATTGGGATCTCTACCTTGCATTCCTATAAAGCTTCCCAAATATTTGAGATCCTCGGACTCAACACAAAGTTCACTGATAAATATTTTCCAAATACACCTTCTAGAATCCAAGGAATAGGGCTATACGAAGTTGAAAGAGAAATCTCTAAAAGACATAAGAATGCCTTCTTTAACGATAAAATTGACAAAAACTTAAAATTGGATATCGGTGGAGATTACAGATGGAGAAGAAATGGAGAAAAACATATGTTCAATCCAACAACCGTTTCCAAATTACAACAAGCCGTTCGTTTAAATAGTCCTGAAAGCTATGCTCAATATGCAAAAATGATAAATGAGCAAAGTGAAAGCCTGATGACCTTAAGAGGCCTGTTTGAATTTAAAAACCTGGATCCAATTCCTTTGGAAGAAGTAGAACCTTGGACCGAGATCGTAAAACGATTCAAAACGGGTGCTATGTCTTATGGATCAATCTCTCGTGAAGCTCATGAAAATCTGGCAATTGCTATGAATCGTATCGGTGCGAAAAGCAATTCAGGAGAAGGCGGTGAAGACTTAAACAGGTTTAGAAAAGACCTTAACGGAGATAGCAGAAACAGTGCGATCAAACAAGTTGCCTCAGGAAGATTTGGGGTATCCAGTAATTACCTGACCAATGCCAAAGAAATACAAATCAAAATGGCTCAAGGTGCTAAACCTGGAGAAGGAGGACAATTACCCGGAGAGAAAGTTTTTCCCTGGATTGCTGAAGTAAGAAACTCCACGCCTTATGTGGGGCTGATATCGCCCCCACCACATCACGATATCTATTCGATTGAGGACCTTTCCCAATTGATTTTTGACCTTAAGAATGCCAATCGAGAGGCAAGAATAAATGTGAAACTGGTTTCTGAAGTAGGTGTTGGAACCATTGCCGCAGGTGTAGCCAAGGCTAAAGCGGACGTAATCCTGATTTCAGGTTTCGATGGTGGAACAGGAGCATCTCCCTTGACCTCCTTAAAACACGCAGGTTTACCTTGGGAATTAGGAATAGCTGAAGCACAGCAAACCTTGGTTTTAAACAACCTGAGAAGTAGAGTTGTACTCGAATGCGACGGACAGTTAAAAACAGGAAGAGATGTTGCTATAGCTTGTCTGCTGGGCGCAGAAGAATTTGGTTTTGCCACGGCTCCTTTAGTAGCTTCTGGCTGTATCATGATGCGAAAATGTCATTTGAATACTTGCCCTGTAGGTATTGCCACCCAAGATCCCGAATTGAGAAAGAATTTTAAAGGGACGCCGGAACACGTGATCAATTTCATGTATTTTGTAGCTGAAGAATTAAGAGTAATTATGGCATCTCTTGGCTTTAGAAGCATAGATGAAATGGTTGGGCAGTCTCAAAAGATCAATGTCAAAACAGCAATACAACAATACAAAGCACAAGGACTGGACCTATCACCTATTTTGTATCAACCTTCTGATTATCATTCAAAGTCATTACACAACACGGAATCACAATTCCATGATATTGAAAATGCGCTTGACTTTACGATCATCAAGGATGCCCATCCGGCGATCTATAGAAAAGAGAAGATGAAGTTAAGTTACCCCATTACTAACACTGACCGATCAGTCGGTGCCATAATCAGCAATGAGATTTCCAAGATTTATGGGGTTAACGGGCTACCTAAAAATACTTTACAGATTAATTTTACCGGTTCTGCCGGACAGAGTTTTGGTGCATTTGCCACCAACGGACTTACGCTTAAGATTGAAGGTAATACCAATGATTACCTTGGAAAAGGCCTTTCAGGAGCAAAACTGATCGTTAAAAAACCTGAAAAAGCGACCTTTATTGCAGATGAAAACATCATCATAGGTAATGTGTGCTTTTATGGGGCTATCAAAGGAGAAGCATATATAAATGGTGTAGCGGGAGAAAGGTTTTGTGTTCGGAATTCAGGCATCACAGCAGTTGTTGAAGGTGTAGGTGACCACGGTTGTGAATATATGACCGGAGGAAAAGTAGTTGTTCTCGGTAAAACCGGAAGAAATTTTGGTGCAGGAATGAGTGGTGGTATTGCTTATATCTACGACCCTGAGCAAACCTTTGCCAAGGAGCGATGTAATCGAGAAATGGTAGAGCTTGAAAAACCTTCAGAAACGGATTCTCAGGAATTGTTTGAACTGGTTCAAAATCATTACCACGCTACTGAAAGCACAAAAGCATTAAAACTTTTAGAAAACTGGGAAAACCAAAGAGAACATTTTATCAAGATTATCCCTACTGAATACAAGAAAGCCTTGGAGAGGTTAAATGAGCAAAAAGAAGCAGAACAAACAGTTTAGACATGGGGAAATTAACAGGATTTATAGAGTTTGACAGGGTCGATGAAAAAAATAAAGCTGTAGATGATAGGCTTAAGAATTTTAAGGAGTTTACTATTCCATTAGACAGAATGGAGCAAGAAAAACAAGGTTCCAGATGTATGGATTGTGGGATTCCATTTTGCCATAGCGGATGTCCTCTAGGCAATTTAATCCCTGACTTCAACGATTTAATATATAAGGGAGAATGGAAAAAGGCATTGGCTATACTGCATTCAACTAATAATTTTCCGGAATTTACAGGAAGATTATGCCCTGCCCCATGCGAAAAGGCCTGTGTTTTAGGATTAATAGAAGATCCTATTTCAATTGAAAACATCGAAAAGAACATCGTTGAAAGAGGCTTCGAAGAAGGATGGATTGTAGCCAATCCACCAAAAATCAGAACGAATAAAAAAGTTGCTGTTGTAGGATCTGGACCGGCAGGACTTGCCACCGCACAACAGCTCAACAGAGCCGGACATTTAGTAACCGTTTTTGAAAGAGATGATGCAATTGGCGGCTTATTGAGATATGGTATTCCAAATTTTAAATTGGAAAAAGAAATCATTGACAGAAGGGTCAAAATTTTAGAAGAAGAGGGGATTGTGTTAAAAACCAATACACATATCGGAGTTAACCATCCTGTGGATGAACTAAATGAATTTGATGCGATAGTTCTTTGTGGCGGCGCAACAAAAAGACGCTCCTTACCAACCAAAGGTGCAGATGCTAAAGGAGTTGAACAGGCGATGGATTTTCTCACCCAGCAAACCAAGACTATTTTTGGGAGTAAATTTAGTGAAGAACCCATTTCGGCCGAAGGTAAAGACGTGATAGTAATTGGTGGTGGCGATACCGGCTCTGACTGTATTGGCACTTCTAATCGACAGGGGGCTAAATCTGTAACCAATTTTGAGATCTTGCCCAAACCTCCTTTGGGAAGAAGTGATACAACACCTTGGCCATTTTGGCCTTTACAGTTGAAAACTTCATCATCTCACGAAGAGGGATGTGACAGAAACTGGCTGATCAACACCAAAGAATATATTACAAATGATAAAAATGAACTCGTTGGCCTTAAAACTATTGAAGTGGAGTGGAAAATTGTTCCAGGTGAAAGACCTGCACTAATTGAAATAGAAGGTACTGAAAAAACCTGGCCCTGTGATCTTGTTCTCCTGGCCCTTGGATTTACTGGACCAGAAACCATCTTAAGCGACCAACTCGGTCTGAAATTAGACCAAAAGACTAATTTTAAAGCGAAAAATTACCAAACTAATGTACCTCATATTTTTACGGCAGGTGACATGAGAAGAGGTCAGTCCCTTATTGTTTGGGCGATTAATGAAGGACGTGAAGCGGCTCGTGAAGTTGATCTGTATTTAATGGGAGAAAGTAACCTTCCAGTTAAAGGGCAAGGGGATCTTCCTGGGGTATAATTATCCCGATAGCACTTCGAAAATTTATTTTGCCTATGAAAAATTTAGCTAAAGCTGCGCCAAAATTT
>JAUXCI010000209.1 GCA_030618945.1 Flavobacteriaceae bacterium | reverse complement strand
TTTGGTCTTTTGCTTTTGGGCGCCTGCGCAAAAAAGAAGGAGCCTATACACATCTCAGCCAATGATTTTCACAAGTCGGTTGACAGGGTTGGTCAAATTATGGTGCATGACATATTCTCTCCTCCAGTGGCCAGCAGGGTCTTCTCCTACCCTAGTATAGCCGCTTATGAGATCCTTGCCCAGGGAAATAAGAAATACAATTCGCTTGAAGGACAATTAACTAATCTTACAGCAATTCCTTCACCTCCCGAAAACCAAGAAATAAATTTTCAGCTTGCTGCGCTGATAGCACATATGCAGCTCAATAAAGAATTAATTTTTTCTGAAAATGATATGCAAGTATATATTGATAGTCTTTATGGCGTTTGGAATGAAAAGAATTCCGATGAGTTTAATACTGCTAAAGCATATGGCTTATCGGTAGCAGATCATATTTATACTTGGATGGATCAGGATAATTACAAGCAAACACGTACCATGTCAAAGTTCTCTGTTGATTCTGACGATCCTTCTCGTTGGCAGCCAACACCTCCTTCGTATATGGATGGACTAGAACCGCATTGGGATAAAATAAGACCCTTTGTCCTGGATTCGGCGGCTCAGTTTAAACCCGTTCCACCTCCGGCATTTAGCCTTAAAGAGGATTCTGACTTTTATAAGGAATTAAGAGAAGTTTATGACATTAGCAATGAAATCACTAAAATTGGTGATGAATCCGAGGAAGTGGCCATTGCTCAATTTTGGGATTGTAACCCTTATGTATCAGTTTCAAGAGGACATCTTATGTTTGCGACAAAAAAAATAACGCCTGGAGCGCATTGGATTGGAATCACAAAAATTGCCTGTAAAAAAAGTAATTACAATTTTGATGATAGCGTTTATGCCTACGCCAAAACATCTGTGGCTATAGCTGATGCATTTATCAGCTGTTGGGATGAAAAATATCGAAGTAATCTGATTCGCCCTGAAACCTTGATCAACCAATATATTGACGAGAACTGGAAGCCAGTGTTACAAACACCTCCTTTTCCCGAATATGTGAGTGGTCATTCGGTTGCTTCTGGTGCAGCTGCAATTGCCCTGACTGATATTTTTGGTGATGACTATACTTTCGAGGATGATACCGAATTAACCTATGGACTACCTGTAAGAAAGTTTATATCCTTTAATCAAGCTGCAGATGAGGCTGCTATAAGCCGCATGTACGGGGGAATTCATTTTCGTGCTGCCGTTGAAATTGGAGTAAAACAAGGCAGAGATCTAGGCAAATATGTTGTGGAAAATTTAAACATGATTAACAAATAAAGATGAAGCTAAAAAAAATCACTGCTGTTTTGGGCATTATTTTGCTCATCTTCCTCGTCTGGTATTTTTTCCTTAAGCCCTATGATTATCTGGTTAGTTTTAAGGCAAAGACCTTTCCCGGTACGATCAATCAATCTGTTAAGTCCTGGACTATATCGCTAAAAGGAGCAACGATGGAGAAAACTTCAAATATCCTGCAATTTGATCAAACCATCCCTTATAATGATTCCACCTTTTTGTATCAATGGAGCATTAAACCTATTAATGACTCAACTTCTATGGTAAAAGTCTACGTAAGTGATTTGGATCATAGTTTTAAAAACAGGCTTACTTATCCCTTTTATCATACTGACTTTGAAAAAAGGGTAAAAAATAGCATGCTTGATTTCAATGAAAAATTGAAAGAACATATTTCCAAATTTTCAGTGAAAATTGAAGGTGAATCAGAAATAAAAGAAACCTATTGCGCCTATGTTAGCATAGAGGGCCCACAAATTGAAAAAGCCTTTGGTATGATGAAAAATTATTCGTTTTTGTCGGATTTTCTTATCTCTACAAAGGCAGAATTGAACGGCAGACCATTTGTAGTGATAAATGACTGGGATAAAGAGAATGACCTCATCAAATACGATTTTTGCTATCCCATAAAAAATAATGACTCTTTGGTGGAACACCCGATCATTTCATATAAACTTATAAAACGGCAAAAGGCATTGAAGGCAATCTATCACGGTAATTATATTTATTCTGACAGAGCCTGGTACGCTTTATTGGACCATGCAAATAAATTCAATATCCCTGTGGAATCAAAACCTATGGAAGTATTTCATAACAATCCAAATATTGGAAGTGATGAGCTTCAATGGACCGCTGAAGTATTTATGCCAATTGTCGAATAAATTAAATGAATCGCAGTTGACACTAATTCAGAACGAGACATCCTAAAAACAAAAAAACCTCTGTTATCCACAGAGGTTTTTTTATTTATAAATTCTAAAACTCTATTGTTCCTTGATCTTAATGTTTCGGAACCATACGTCATCTCCATGATCTTGTAAACCGATATAACCTTTTGCAGCTACCTCAGCCCATTTTGGATTTAGAGCAGGGAACTTACTTCCAGCCACCATTTCATTCCATTCTGGAGTCCACAAGTGATATTCAACAACTTTTTCACCATTCTGATAGTGAATTACTGTTCCTTTAAAGACAACGATCTCAACTTTATTCCATTCACCAACTGTTTTAGCGTTTTGTGGTACTGCAGGAATAAGATCATATAATGATCCTGCCTGCCGATTATTGTCTTTACCCAATTTGGCATCAGGATGCTTTTCATTGTCAAGAACCTGCATTTCAGGAGCTGTTTTCCAAATAAAATCAAGCTCTTCTTGACCTAAGTAAAAAATCCCAGAATTACCACCTTCAGATATCTTCCATTCAAGGCTTAAAGTAAAATTCTGAAATACCTTGTCAAAAAGAATGTCACCACCATCCGCGTCACCAGCTTCTCCTCTTCCTGAGCCAAGCATATGAATAGTACCGTCAGTTATCTGCCAGGCAGCAGGGAAATGATCTTTTTTATAGCCTCTCCAACCTGTGGAAGTTGTTCCATCAAAAAGTAATACCCATCCGTCAGCTTTCTCTGCCTCAGTTAAAGTATTAGGAGCGGCTTCTTGTACCTCTACTACTTCTTTTGTTTCATCAACAGCAGCCTCTTTTTTTGCCGTCTTATCACAACTTGTTATAAATGACATAGCTGAAATGGCTATAGTCATTAAAAAAATTCTTTTTTTCATGTTCAATAAATTATTATTAGTATTTACAATCAAACCTTAAAAACTTATTTATAATATAATTAAGGTTCTAAGGTTTTGACATTTTATTTAGATTAATTCAATTGCTATTTAGGCATGTCAGGTAACTTCCAGCCATCTCTATAAGTGTGCTTGATAAGTTCCTGAGAATACGCTAAGGCATTCATTGGTTCAGTATAATCCTTGTTAAAAGTAGGATGTCCTTCATGAATCTTAAACCCATCTCTTATAATATTTCTAAGGGTTTCGTCAGATCCGATGTTAGTGAATTCCATTTTCTCACCATCGTATTCCAAGGTCTTATTAAGATCCTGAAGACGTACGGCAAGAACACCCATTACAACCATTTCATTGAATGGACCTGCTTCAGCAAAATCAGACGTACAAGGTTTTCTGTTTTCAGGACTTTCTTTACATGCCCTTACCCAATCCATTTCATGAGCACCACTACCCCAAGATAGTCCCATTTCCTCTTCAACTCTTCTTTCTGTTTTAGGAGGCGAAACTTTTTTTCCGGAAAGTAATTCCGGTTGAATTCCATAACAACCAACATGAAGAATATCTTTTGTTCCATAGAAGTAGGTACCACCACCATTTTTGTTCGGATTTTTCCCTGCAGGCCAGTTGTCCGGTAATTCAGGTTTGATTCCACCGTCATACCAATGCACATCTACTTCAGGTAAATTGATTTTACCAATTTTTCCTCTTTCAGGGAAAGTTAGTTTAGCCGCTTGAGCAACGGGAGCAGAGTCATTCAACAATAATGTAGAACTTGCTTGTGCTTTTGTTGGATAACCTAATTTTAAACCTTCAAATACCGGATGAAGAATATGACAAGCCATATCTCCTAAAGCTCCAGTGCCATAATCCCACCATCCTCTCCAGTTCCATGGATGATATACTTCATTATACGGACGCATTTTTGCCGGACCTGTAAAAAGATCCCAGTTCAATGTTTCAGGTACCCAGTCACCTCTTTCAGGCGTGTTTAATCCTTGAGGCCAAATTGGACGATCAGTGAAAGATTCTACTTTTACAACGTCGCCAAGGGCTCCACTCCACAGAATTTCACAGGTTTCTGCAACCCCTGCTCCTGATGCTCCCTGGTTACCCATTTGAGTAGCAACCTGATGTTTGTCAGCAAGTTTGGTCAATAATCTCGATTCGTATACAGAGTGAGTTAATGGCTTTTGAACATAAACATGTTTTCCCATGGTCATAGCATGTGCCGCTGTAATAGCATGAGTATGGTCAGCGGTTGCAACAACTACTGCATCGAACTCATTTTCCATTTCTTCATACATTTTACGCCAATCCCAATATTTTTTGGCATTTGGAAACGTATCAAATGCTCCTTTGGCATACTTCCAATCTACATCACATAAACCAACAATGTTTTGTGATTTTAAGTTCTTTAGGTTAGAAAGTCCCATACCTCCAACTCCAATTCCAACAATATTTAATTTATCACTTGGTGCTACGTGGCCCAATCCACTAACCGCAAATGAAGGCACAATGCTAATACCAGCACTGGCTACCAAAGTTTTGTTCACAAAATTCCTTCTGGAAATTGTATTCTTTTTTTCATTTTTACTCATAATGCTTTAATACTTAATTAATTAGAAAAATCGGTGATTTATATTTGTTTAAAAAATAAACTCAACTTAAAATTAAAATGCCATATTGATCCAAAATCATTAACAAAATCATTCATTTTCAATATATTAGACATTTATTACCTAGCGCATGGAGGGGGTTTTGCGGACAATTGTAA
>JAUXCI010000298.1 GCA_030618945.1 Flavobacteriaceae bacterium | reverse complement strand
GATTTTAAAGGTAAGTTTAATATGGCAATTATTCATGCCTAAGTGTTAGATTCGAAATGATTTTAAAAGGAATGGTTTATAGATTATCTCCTCTAAGTTGTCTAAATGCTTTACGCGATTTCACCAGATAAATGCTGGAAGGGAATTCAAAAATGATCCTTTCATACATTTCTTTCGCCTTTTCGGGTTTATTAAGGTGCTGTTGATATAACAGACCAAGATTATATATGCTATCGTCAGTAAATAAACTTTCAGGATGATTATCGAGAAGGTTTAAAAAATTAATTTCGGCTGCCTCATAAAATCCGGTATCCCAATACAACTCAGCTTGTTTATAAAGTGCATCGTCTTCAATGTTTTGACCTTTATAATTTGTTAAAACATAGGATAAGGTATCAATAGCCTGTTGATTTTTATTCTGGAAGCTCAATAAATCGGCCTTGGCATATTTTTTCAAACCTTCATTGAGACTATCCTTGACCATATTGTTACCAATTATTAAACTGAGTTCCAAGGCGTCATTCGCTATTAACTGTGAGGTTGATGATTTCAAAACTTTAAGCTGATTTTGAGCCCATTGAAAATCGCCTTTAAAATATGAAGTTCGAGCCACTTTAAACCGTGCTTCTTGTGCCAGATTGCTGTTTTTTAAATTATTTTGAACCTGAGTATATAGAATCAGGGCCTGATTGAATTGATCGGTGAACACCAGTACATCAGCAATTTCAATTTGTATGGCACCTTTGTCAAAAGCTGAATTTGCAAGCGGGAGGGTATTTTTTAAAAGCAATATAGCTTCATCTGGTCGATCAAAATCATAGGTCAAAAAATGGGCAAAGGCCAGTTGCAATTCAATAGTGGCAGCGCTTGTTCCGTATTGATTAAGAAGTTCCTGATATTTTTTATGTATTTTTTCAAGGCCAATTCCTTTGCCTCCCAATTCTTTTTCGATTTTTAACAAATATATTTGGGCCAGTAATTCCGTTTGGGGATCTATAATTGCGGGATCATTTTTTTTAAGAATGAGCTCAAATGCTTCTTTAGCCGGTTGAAGATCATGATTCTCATAAGATACAAGCCCCGCCTCTTTTATCCTTGCAACATTATACGGATTTCGCAAAAAAAGAGACTTTTCCTGAACTAGCGCTTTTTTATAATCCTGTTGCTGCATAAACAACCAGCTCAGTAAAATATTCCATGAATCTTTAGGGTCGCTTTGCGCCCTTTTTAACAATAGATTTTTGAAAAGAATATTGTTTGGGTCTTGGTTGTCACTTGTTATGAATTTAGCCACATACCTTTGTATAGTGGCGTAATAATTTTCATTTTTATCTATTAAATCGAGATAGAGGCTAAACATTTTTTCAAGATCTCCTTTTTCCCCATAAATTTGAGCTTCGCTAATCTCGGTGTTTAATTTTGGATTAAGTTTTTTAGCCCTTTGGTATGATTCCAAGGCATAGTCTAATAAATGATTCTGGCTAAATGATCTGCCAATCATAAATCCATAACCCGGATTTATTGTTATAAAATTAATGGCCTCCTCATAGTTTTGCTCAGCTAATTCATTTAAACCTTGCAATTGATAATTATAACCTATTTCAACATACAGGTATAATTGATTGGGGAAGCGCAGCAATTGTTCTTCTAATATTTTCCGGGCTTCTTCATAGTCTTCTATTTGCTGGTAGCAAGTTAAGAGCGTTTTGAAATAGTCCTGCCGGATAGGGTTTGCGTCAAAAAGTGGCTTATATAATAGAATAGCTTTTTCATAATCTCCATTTCTAAAATAGGATTGTGCCAGTTCCTGCTTTTGCCCAGATACAGCAAAGAAGCAAAAGATAAAGAAGACTGTGATTAAGATTCGCATGTTGTGAAATGGTAAAAATAAGATTTTTGGCCTTAAAACGTTGAATTATTTGATTCGTAAAAAATTAAAAACATATTGATAAATTAATAATAATTGACTCCTTTCGGTTGGGATTTATAAACAATGTTAAAGTAATTATAAAATAAAATCCAAAATGTAACGTTAATTGAAAGCAACAGTCTTATATATATAAGTCAACAATAACAAAATCTAAAGCCATGAACGAAGTTAAAAAATTCTACGAACGAGCAAAACAAAGTGCAAAGAACCATATGAAAAATGGTCAAATCAATGATTACTTAAATGATTTATTGATAATGAATCATTATAAGAAAATAATGGATGCCGCTTAAGATTTGCTCATGATGATCTTAGTTGATCATATCAAACCCAGTATAACTTTGTAATACGTCAGGTATTCTGATACCGTTTTCGGTTTGATAATTTTCCAAAAGTCCGGCCAAAACTCGTGGTAAAGCAAGCGAGCTTCCGTTTAAGGTATGTGCCAACTGACTTTTTCCATCCTTATTTTTATAACGTAATTTTAGTCTATTAGCCTGAAATGATTCGAAATTAGAAATTGAACTAATTTCAAGCCATCTGTCTTGCGCTGTTGAAAAGACTTCAAAATCGTATGTTAGCGCTGATG
>JAUXCI010000254.1 GCA_030618945.1 Flavobacteriaceae bacterium | reverse complement strand
GTTTTCTTTGACATTAATGAAAAAACTTATAACGCATTTAATACAGGTGGTATCAATATTCCGTTCCCACAAATGGATGTGCATTTGCAGAAATAACAATGCTGTAATGCTACAATTGGGAATGCGTGAATGCGTGAATTCTTTTTTCTTTTGCCAAAAGGACAAAAAAACTTTACCTCACATATTTCGTTTTCTTCATAAAGCTCAATACCACAAAACTGGCGACAAAGAAAAGGCATAGAAGTAAAATGGAAAGCCGCATTGAATCAGTAATTGCTACAGCCAAACCGAAAATAAAAGTTCCCCATACGATAGCGAGCTTTTCGGTTACGGCAAAAAAACTAAAATAGGTAGTAGGATCCTTGGTTTCTTCGGGAAGTAATTTAGAATACGTTGATCTGGAAAGGGTTTGTATGGCGCCGAGAACCAAGCCTATAAAGCCACTGATAACATAAAATTTGAGCTGTACATTCGGATCGTTTTTATCCAAATAATAAGCGCTTAAACTAGCCAGGGCCCAAATAACTATGGTGATTTTTAAGGTGGTGATATTTCCAATTAATTTGGAAAGGTTTGAAAATAGATAAGCTCCTGCTATCCCAACTAGTTGTATTACAATTATGGTAAGTATCAAACTGCTGGTTGACAGGCCTATTTCTGATTTTCCATAGATCGTAGCCAATAAAATTATTGATTGAACACCTACACTATACAAAAAGAAAGAAGTTAAAAAATTTAATAAAATGGGCTGATCTTTTAATTCACCCAAAACTTTTTTAAGTTCCTGAAACCCTCTAAAAATATAATTATTTTTTGGCACTTTATGATGATTGTTTTCAGGTAACAATTTAAATGTAACCTGGGCAAAAATCATCCACCACAAGCCTACGGTTAAAAATGAAATTCTAGGTGCCAAGTTTGTATCTGTAATACCATACCACTCAGGTTTCATTACCATGGTAAGGTTGAAAATCAATAAGAGTACCGAACCAATATAACCATAAATAAATCCTAAGGCACTTACATGATCCTGTTGATCGTTATAGGCTACTTCGGGTAAATAAGCATTGTAAAACACTAAACTTCCCCAAAATCCGATACTAGCAAAAATGGAAAAGACAATTCCTATCCAAAGAGTGTCTATACCTTCAAAAAAATACAGACTCATAACCGACAGAGAACCAAAATAACAAAAGAACTTCATGTATGATTTCTTGTTACCTACATAATCTGCAATCCCAGATAATACAGGCGAAATAAAGGCAACAATCAAAAACGAAAAAGATAAGGCGTAGGCGTACAAGGAAGTATTATTGAATTGCATACCCATAAAATTTACAAATCCACTGTCGGTTTGTGTTACAGTTTGATAGTAAATTGGAAAAACAGCAGTGCTAATCACCAAAGAATAAACCGAATTAGCCCAATCATAAAATGCCCAGCCATGGGTAAGCTTTTTATCCCCTTTCTGGAGCATAGAATCTTCCTTTTAAAAATTTCAGTCCACAATGTACAATTTTTTTGTCTTAGGGAAAATCAATAAAATGGAAAATAATGTGGTTTTATTTCCATAATAATTTCGCTAGATTTGTTGTTTCTAAAAAAGAATCTTTATTCAGTTGCTCATTTTTGATTTTATGCCTCAAAGGAGTCTAACATTAAAGTCAGCAATTAAAAAAAACGCCATTGGTAAAGCAGAGCAATTTGACAAAAAACCCCACTTCATTTGTAATTCCAAAGGGTATCATTCGCCTTGGGCAGTTGCTCCAGTTTGTTTCAAATGATCTCGCCACCTTATTTGCAGCCAGATTATTCTCAACACCTCTGCGGTTTAAGACGCCTGAAAGAGAGTTGGTGATGAGGGAAAGCTCAAAGAAAGAAAAACTAAGTATTCCCAACATCAATACTGAGGTCCAGGTATACGTTTACGGTTATTCAAAAACCAAAGTTTTGTTGGTCCATGGTTGGGCCGGACGTGGAACCCAACTCTTCCAAATTGCAGACAAAATTCTGGAAAATAAAATGATGGTCATTAGTTTTGACGGACCCGCACATGGTTTGTCATCAGGTAAGCGTACTAACATGTTTGAATTTATAGAAACCATCCGGGCCATCGATAAAAAATATGGTCCTTTTGACGCAGCCGTCGGTCATTCTTTTGGGGCAATGTCATTAATCAATGCTACTGCTAACGGGCTTAAATTAAACAGGCTGGTAACAATAGGGGCCGATAATTCCATACCTTTAATTTTTAAGTACTTCGTTAAGAAAATGGAGCTTAAACCAATCATCGCTGCCAAACTTGAAAAATTATTCGAAAATAAATACCATCTCAAACTAGACAGTTTAACTTCTGAACACAAAGCAAGAAGAGTTCGTATTCCAACATTTGTCGTTCACGACAGTGACGATAAATATGTAAATGTAAGTAATGCATTAGCGATTCGTCAAAGTCTGAAAAAAGGTGAATTACTCATCACAAATGGATTAGGTCACCATAAAATTTTTAAAGACAAGCTCATAATTCAAAGAATAATTGATTTTATCAAATGAAAACCTTAGCACTACTTATCATAATTTTATTAGGCCAAACTGTAAAAGCCCAAGAAACTTCGATCATGACAAAAAAAGTTGACAAAACCGAAACCGAATGGAAACAAATCCTCAGTCCACAGCAGTATTATGTACTGCGTGAAAAAGGTACCGACCGTCCTGGAGATGGTGGTTATACCAAACATTTTGAAAAAGGCACCTATCATTGTGCGGCCTGTGACGCGCAACTTTTTGAATCAGGTACGAAATATGAGTCTCATTGTGGATGGCCTTCTTTTGATGATGCCATTGAAGGGTCAGTTGCATACGTCCCAGATAAAACCCAAGGTATGATGAGAACCGAGATCATCTGTACAAACTGTGACAGTCATTTGGGTCATGTTTTTAATGATGGTCCCGAAGATACAACCGGCAAACGCTATTGTGTCAACACCACTTCCATCCGATTTGAAAAACCAAAAATGTAATTTAATATCGCCTCTTTTCTTATCGTAATCTTATTTCTATTTTCTTATCTTTGCCTGTTCTAATAAATAGCAAATTTTATAATAGGATTAAAAATTATGTTCAATAATTTAAGTGATAAATTAGATAAAGCTTTTCACGTTCTTAAAGGACATGGAAGTATAACTGAGATCAATGTTGCTGAGACATTAAAAGAAGTCAGGAGAGCTTTATTGGATGCGGATGTTAACTTTAAAATTGCTAAGAATTTTACCAACACCGTAAAGGAAAAAGCTCTTGGTCAGGATGTATTGACAACGCTTAATCCAAGTCAATTAATGGTTAAGATCGTCAAGGATCAATTAACTGAGCTAATGGGTGGTGACACGGTAGGCATCAATTTAAAGGGAACTCCGTCGATCATATTAATGTCAGGCCTTCAAGGATCTGGTAAAACAACTTTTTCAGGAAAACTTGCGCATTATCTCAAAACGAAAAAAACCAAACAGGTTCTTTTGGTTGGGGCCGATGTATATCGACCTGCTGCAATAAATCAGTTAAAGATTGTTGGAGAACAAGTTGGAGTTGAGGTATATGCTGAAGAAGGTAATATGAACCCCGTTGAGATCGCGCAAAATGCGGTCAAATATGCCAAATCTAATGGCAAAAACGTGGTGATTATTGATACTGCAGGTCGTTTGGCAGTGGATAAGGAAATGATGGATGAAATATCCAACATTCACAAGGCAATTGAACCTCAGGAAACCTTGTTTGTAGTTGATTCAATGACTGGTCAGGACGCTGTTAATACGGCTAAATCTTTTAATGACATACTAAATTTTGACGGTGTTATTTTAACCAAACTTGATGGTGATACACGTGGCG
>JAUXCI010000299.1 GCA_030618945.1 Flavobacteriaceae bacterium | reverse complement strand
CATTTTAAAGTTTTATGAAGTTATGGAGGACGACAAGCTTTACAGACAAGAAATTATAAATCGTTTAAGATCTAAATAAAGATAGCCTAAGCGCAAAGTCAAATGTTTATAAGATGGGAATAGCTCTTGGTTAAGAAAAACCATAGCTAGGGAAAGAAATTATGGTGCTTCATCCCAGAACATTTGATAGATAGTCCTAAATCCTTTAAATTCATATTTTAGATAAATTATTTCAATCCTCTGAAAGTATCATACACATTTTTCATCGTGTAAATGGATTATATTTTTTTTTAATAAAGTATGAATAAACTAAGTTTCCTTACCTTCTTTTTATTGCTTTGTTTTTCTTCTTATGCGCAAGATCAAAGGGTTGCTGATAGTCTTAAAATTATTTACAAGGAAGAAAAATTACAAGGAACCGAAAAATTAGAATTACTTAAAGGTTTATCTTATAATGAATTGATTGACAACGAGCTGTCAATGGCATATGTCGAAGAATTGATTGCCGAATCAAAAGAAGCAAATAATCAATTTTATCTTTACAGTGGATATCTTCAAAAAGGAAATAAACATAAATCTTTAGGCGACTATGAAATGGCCTTGGAGTCATTTTTCCTGACTGCTGAAATTGCCATTGAACAGGAGAATATATCAAATGAGGGTGTTTCAAATATGGTCATTGCAGATGTTTATGCCGCATTGGATAATTTTGATAGTGCCCAGAAATACTACAATAAGGCATTTGATTTATTGAGAAAAGGTAAGGATTCAATTGCCTTAGCATCTGCTTTATTAAATGCTGGAGACACTTATTTTAACAATGAAAAATATGTTAAAGCATTAGCATATTTTGAAGAATCTGGTCATATTTTTAATGATCTTAATCATGCTGTTGGCATCGCATATAATCTGGGAAATGTAGGAATGGTTTACGCCGAACAGGGAAAAGATGCCTTGGCCGAGAAAAATATGAATGAGGCTATAATTGTGCTTGAAAAAACGAAAGATTATTACCCTGTTTCAGTTTATCTCACTTATATGTCAGACATCTATCAAAGGAAAGGAAATTTTTCTCAAGCCCTGAAATATGCTAAAAGAAGCCTTGATCTGGCAGAAAAATACAGCTTAAAAGAACAGATTAGAGATGCCAATTTTAAACTTTCCGAATTGTCTGATTATAATGAGAATTTTGAAGCATCCAACACTTATTTAAAAAATTACTACCTCTATAGAGACAGCCTATCTAACATTGAATCAATAGAGAATATGGCCGATTTAAGAATTGATTTTGAAGTATCTCAAAAACAAACAGAGGTGGATTTACTCATGGAAAAGCAGAGAAACCAAAAAATTACTGTTATTGCTACCATCATAGCTTTGGCTTTGATCATGGTGCTGGCCGGAGGTTTATTTAAGCGCAATCGCTTTATACAAAAAACCACAGCTATTATCAAAAATGAAAAAGAGCGGTCAGACAATTTGCTGCTCAATATCCTCCCTGAGGAAACAGCCAGGGAACTTAAGGACAAAGGAAAAGTAATACCGAAAAAATTTGAATCAGTTACGGTTATGTTTACTGATTTTAGGGCATTCACGAAATATTCTCAATATCTGACGCCCGAATTATTGGTAAAAAGCGTTGATTATCATTTCTCCAAATTTGATGCTATTATGGAAAAGTATGGCTTGGAGAAGATTAAAACTATGGGTGATGCCTATATGTGTGCTGGAGGACTTCCCTTCCCTTGTGAAGATCACGCCGAAAAAATGTTGCATGCTGCCTTTGAAATTATCGAATTTATTGACAAGATCAAAAACGATGAAGTTCGTGATATTTCCAGTTTTGACATTCGCATTGGCATCCATACGGGCCCTGTGGTAGCAGGGGTGGTAGGTACCAAAAAATTCGCCTATGACATCTGGGGCGACACGGTGAACATAGCCTCCAGGATGGAATCTAATTCAGAACCTGGAAGGATCAATGTTTCCGAAATAACCTATGAACTTATCAAAGACAAATTCGATTGTGAATTCAGGGGGGAGATTCAGGCCAAGAACAAAGGTATGATGAGAATGTATTTTGCCAACGGGCTAAAAAATCAAACCATCACTAACTTACAGTCTAAAAAGGCCATATAGCTAAGTGATGGATTTTGACAGCCACCTGAGGTCATAAATGACCCATCTTCCATCCATTTTTTGTATTAACCCAAATAAAGTAATTTGATCATTTACTACATCAAGATCGTCCCCGAATTTCAATTGAAAATCTGAGTGAAAAGTTACATTGGCCTCACTACCATTGCGAGGTTCAGCATTCTTGAATTCAGTGAGTTTTGGTCCATAAGCATAAGAAGATATAAGTTTATCTTAATCATTGATAGTAATGTTGAATCATTTTGAAATAAAAAAAATGAAGTTTGAATGAAAACTGTATTTGTAAAACTGTGGTGAATTTTAAGCACAAAAAAACCACTCAATATCTTGAATGGTTTTTTGTGTCTTAGATT